>JAAYTW010000290.1 GCA_012517955.1 Candidatus Zixiibacteriota bacterium
CTTCATCGACCCGCTCTAACTTCGGCTGGATGGTACGACAGGCTTCAGGCTTTCCTGACAACCTGTAACGTTGACAGTAATTGATAAAAACGCAAGCATCCTTATTTTCTATTACGCGCTCGTCTTTTGTTTTATTATATGATGAAAGTTCTTTATCAGTAAATAGATTTTTTAAAAAACCGTGATAACGCACCAATTCAAGCGTGTGGGGATGACGGACTTCCCATAATCTTTCAAATGGGAATTTCTCCACGACGACCCCGCCGAAAAGGACTATCACCCGCTGAATAAAACCCTCCATCGCTTCCAAATCATGGGTCGCGAATAAAATTGCCGTTCCTTTTTCGCGGTTTAATTTCTGGAACAAAGAAATAGTTTCGCATTTATTAACATAATCTAAAGCGGTTACCGGTTCATCGGCTAAAAGAAGTTCTGGGCTTAATAGGTCGATTATCGCTATCCCGATCCGCCGGCATTCTCCACCAGATAGTTCTTTAGGAAATCTATCAAGCAAGGATACCGGTAAACTGACTTTTCGCATTTGCTCCTCAATCATTTTAGTCAAAACGCGCTTATGTCCACTTAATCGGATCGCCTCCGCAAGCATCTGGCCCACTTTCATCCCAGGATTGAGAGTTGAATAATTGTTTTGAAATAGCACCTGCATATATTTTCTCAGCGGTCTGAATTCTCCGCTGGTCATTCTTGTTATGTCGATATTTTTAAAATATATAACGCCGTTATCAGGTTCAATCAGCTTCGCCAAACATCGAATCAGGGTGGATTTACCGGAGCCGCTTCGTCCTATCAGTCCAACCTTTTCGCCCGGTTCGATTCCGATATCGATATTACAGAGGGCTCTATGTTTTCTTTTGGAGAACAGACCTTTTTGGGCGGGTGAGATAAAATATTTGGAAATGCACCTTGCCTCTAAAAGTGTTTTTTGATTTTGGCTATTTATCAAATGTCCAACACCTCACAAAATGGTCTTTTTCGACGGCGATTTTTGGTGGATGGTATTCGCGACAACGTTTTTGAAAAGCGGCGGCAGCTTTGTTATAAATGACGCAATTTGGGTAGTAAATGCACCCTTCTATATCAAGGGCCGCTTGTCGCCCGATTTTACCGCTGGCTTCGATTTCGCCCTGCAATTGGCTGGTGTATGGATGATTGGCCGGGCCCTTTTCAAGAATTGCCGCGGTGGGGCCTCTTTCAACCATTGAGCCTTTATACATAACGTAGCAAATATCAGTAAATTTGGCCACAGACTGCAGATTATGCGATATTATTATTGCGGAGCGTTTATGTTTCTCCAAAAGCTCCTTCATAAACGTCAGTGTCTCGACTTGCAGCTTGGTATCAAGTCCGGTCGTCGGCTCATCGGCGATAATTATCTCGGCCTGTGTACTTAAAGCCACCGCCATAACCGCTCGCTGGGCCTGGCCTCCCGATAGTTGATGAGGGTACTGCTCCATTATTTGTTTGGTTTCCGATTGATCAAAACCGCAATCAACCAACCATTCCGCTATTTTTTCCGGATTGCTTTTTTCGCCGGCCATCTTAAGCGATTCGGAAATCTGGCTTTTTATTTTTAAATATGGATTTAAACTGGCTTTCGCCCGCTGAAAAATGATGCTGATTTTCTTTCCTCGATATCTCTTCATGCGGCGCGATAACCTGCGCTGCCAAGCATGATAGCGAATTCTATCAAATCCAGTGTTAATGGATGTATTTACCTGGCTATTATGAAATGGAGCGTCAAACCATACATTATCTTTTTCTCCACCGAAATTAAAAGTCAACCTGCCCCCGGCAATGCCCGGTAAAAATGGGATTATGCCCATGATTGATCCAATAGTCAATGTTTTGCCGCTGCCTGATTCGCCTACCAGACCGACCGCTTTTTGAGGAGGCAATTCCAATTCGGAATTGCGAACCAATTGTTTTATTCCGGTGGGCGTATGTAGCGAGACTACCAGGTCTTCAAGCTTTATCAGAAAATCGTCGGACATGCCGCTAAACCTCTTCGCTTAACTGACGCGATAGAATAGTGAACAGCATTACCGTAACTATAAGCGCGAACAAGGGAGCCAAAAATTTCAAGGGATTATTGGCTGCCAGGGATACTTCCGCCCCCTTGGCGAATATACTATAAGCAAGCGTCGAAAAACTCATTAATCCTTGATTAATTATATCTCCCCAGCTTTGCCAATCCGCTCCCATTGAACCGTGAAGTATAAACGACAGAGTGGCTTCACTCAAAACGGCGTAGCCGAACATATAGGCCATAAGCGAAAAAATCGATTTTCGCGAGTTATACCATAATATATGTTTTAAAATTACCGCCGACCGCGATAAGCCAAGTGCAATGGCGGCGTCATAATAATCTTCCTTGCGATATTGCGTTATTTTGAATCGGAGTACCTCGGCCAATTTTGGCGCGCAGAGTATGCCCAGCATGGCCATCAACGCGAATGGTCTATATGTCCCCATGATAATAAAAACCAGAAACAGAGCGAAAAAAATCGGCACCGAGTTCAAGCCGTTGGTTATCGCTCCCGCAATATTGGCTCCAATTCGATCCTCAAAACCTATAATTATTCCCAAAGGAATGCCGACCAAAACGAAAAGAATTGTCGCCAAAAGGCCGCTAATAAAACTGGTTTTGAAACCCGAAAGAACATTCCCTAAAACATCCCGACCTAAATCATCGAGGCCCAGTGGATGAGGCAAGCTCGGCGCTTTCTGTTGAGCGGTTGGAAGGACCAGCCTGCCGTGGTTATCGGATTGCGTCACTATTGGCCAGATAAACCCGATCAGCACCACGAACAAATAGCCGGTAAGTAAAATTATGCCGCTTTTTTTCATAGTCTTGTTCCAAATTTGCCTTACCGCTTAATACCTCTGGCGGGGATCGATAACGGTATGGATTATACCAAAAAGCGAACTCCAGGCCGTCAAAAGCATCGAAACCAAAAATGTTATTCCCAAAATAGCATTCAAATCACGGGCTTTGTAGAACATATCTAGAAACACGTATATACCTTTAATATTGAAGTACAATTCAAGAATGATGACTCCGGAAATCAAGGCCGGTAAACGAGAGGCGATATAAGAAAGAACTTTCCAGGATAATTCCGGCGCCAGATTTATTATAAAATTTCTGCCCTGCCCACTGATAGCAACAGCATAATCCGATTTTAATACGTTATTGATATCATCAACCAAGTTATCTTTAAAATCGTTTAGGTTGTTATCGCAAAAAGCAAGTACCAAGGCTGGCAGGAAAATTGACGATAAAGCCATGCCCCTCGATATCACGGCCACAATGATTGCCCCGATAAGTATCGGCCAGCTTGAAAAAAAGCGAATCAGCGCCGATATCGCCCTAGTGGAACGATTATAGGGAAATCGCCATATTAAGGCCGTCCAAATGACGCTTAAAATCGTGACTATGATAATCGCCAGAAAAGCTATCGCGCCGGTGCGGCCGATAGCATACCAAAGGTATGGAATAACTTTTTCGCCGCTGGAGGTCCATTCGCCGGCCATACCAAAATCGAACGTCGTATATACTTTGGCAAGCCAATCCAATATCGGCGGCCCTTGGTAAATTTTAACGATTTCGCCTCCGGCGCTCTGAAAACCCTCCCAGACAATAATCGTAACGATAGCCGGAACAAAGAATGTTTTAATAATCAGCTGAATTATTTTTTTGGAAAGCCCGCTCATATAATATCACCGATATTATACCTCCAAACCGCCGCGGAGACCGGCAATAATAAGCCTCCCTTCGAAAAACAAGGTGAATTGAGCTGGTCTATTTTTTCAAATCGAGTTGTTTTTGTCTCGACGATTATTCAATCTGTTTTCTTTACCCATTTATCCACAGTGCTGAAAAAATAAAACGGTTCAACGCTGGCATTCTGCAGTTCAGCCCGGAGATAAGCGTATTTTCGCAGGTACCATAAAAACATCGCCGGCGGGTTATCGTGGAGTATTTTGTGAAGAGCCAGGCCCTCTATTCGTTGTTTTTGCGGAACGGTCGCCAGCAGGAGTTCTCGGAACGCCCGGTCGGCTTCAGGATTCGAATAGGCGCCGAAATTTTGTCCGCCGGGCCGCGTTATGGCCGATGTCGAAAAGAACGGCTCTATGTTGAAATTGTCGTCAAGCGTAAATTGCAGGTAAATAATCTGAAAGTCACCCTTTTCAAGCGCGCGTAGATATGATTCTGTCGATTTGTATTCGATATTGGATAAAATGCCGCTGCTTTTAAAGTATTCGTTAATTGATTCCAGGGAATTCCTTAAATTATCTTCCTCACCGATAGCCGTGATATAGGTCGTCAGCGTAATCGCCCATTGCTTGCCGGTGTCCCTTCGGGTAATTTTTTTCCCGTCAAAATTCAAATATCCAGATTGCAAAAGCAAATTCCGCCCAAATTCCGGGTCATAATTCCATGAAGGCACCGTTCTATTGAAGAACCAACTCGATGGAGGGTAGGGGCCGGTTAGAACATTGGTTGAGTCTCCCGAATACTGCGTATCGTATATCTTATTTCTGTCGATTAAATATTGCATCCCCTGGCGGACATTGATGTTCTTTAAAATCGGGTCTCGCATATTGAAAAGCAACATCGCCACGGTATTGGTGTTAACCGGCTTGGCGTCTATTTGGGGCTTGGTCATCAATTCGGTATTGTATTCCATATCAGGAAGGACATCGACAATACCCCCTTGCAATATGTTGACTACCCAGATTGCCCGCGAATTCCAATAATTCATCTTGATGTGATCTATATAAGGGCGACCGGGAGCGATTGTGCCGTAGTTTTGATTTTTATAAAATTTATAAGAGCTTGATGAGATTGATATATCTTTAAGCTGATACGGTCCCGCTCCCATCGGTTTTTCCGCGTACAAATCGAGATCTTTACGGCTCGAGAGTTTCGATTTGGGCATTATGAAAACATTGGCCAGAAGTCTTTCCGGATGGAGAACTTTTCTTTTAAATTTAAAAATTATGCTGTTCGGGGCATTCCCAGACGTAACACTCGAAATCAATTCCAGCGCCCGCCGATTATCCTTTAAATCAAGATAGGTCCGCCCCAGATTGAACGTGAATATAACGTCATCGACAGTTATAGGAGTCGAATCCGGCCAAAGCATATTGCTTTTTAGAATCACCTGCGCCGATGTAGTATCGCCGAGCAACGTCGGCATTCCCTGAGCCATCTGAGGGAAAGGGTTGCCTTGATCGTCCCAGCTGTAAAGTGCATCAAACATCAGCTCGTTCATTCTGATAACCAGGATATCATCAAGGTTAATCGGCATTAGATTCCGTTTCGGTTTATTTAGCTCATAATAAACCATTTCCGTGCCGAACTGGGCCACGCAGGATGTCACTAAAGCGAAAAACGCGATTAGAGCGATAATGAATTTAAACAAGGATCGATTATTTTCCATAGTAACCTCAATAGTATTTACAAATATGGTTAAGATTTTGCATTAATTCATAAATACCCACGGCATAAGGGTAATACTGGGTCAGATTGAAACCTATCTGACTGACCAGCGCCATCTGTGATGATTCTTCCAGGCCGGTAGTCGCGTAAATCGCTAACCATTCAGGGGAATTATTACGAACAGATAGGTCCGATACCCCAAGATTGTTTAGCCTTGAAAATGTTTCCGATGCCGGCAAGGTTTGCCTTAAGGCCATAGACAACAGAACCTTGCTTTCCCAGTTTCGTTTTGCGCGCGAGCTGTCGATCTCGGCCAAAAGAAGCTCTTTGAATTTGATGTTTTTGTTTTCGATAAAAGCGACAGCTTGTAAGTAAGCCGCCCGAGATACCGCATCGCTTAATCGACCCAAGTCAGCGGATGGGTTTAAATCGCTCGACTGACTCATCCGGATAGCTTCCAATAGCTGTCCAGCCGGGTTTTCTGGCTCAAAATTCGGATTTATTTCCGGGAATGACATCTTTTTAAATTGGTCTAAATTCTTTATTTTGGCCAATATTTTCAAGGCTTTTAAATTTACCGAATTTTGGTCTGGATATTTTTCCAAGGCGTTCTTTAAAAATGCTTGCCTGATATGTTTAATCACATATAGGTCGACTGGCAGGTAAATTTTCTGGGTATATGTAGAATCATCGATTACGACTTTTTCGCTGAACGAAGGAGAAGGATATATCTTCGCCAGGGGCAAGTAATCGGGCAA
>JAAYTW010000291.1 GCA_012517955.1 Candidatus Zixiibacteriota bacterium
AGGTCGGAATGTTCAGCCGCCCGAATCGATTTCCATAGGATATCTTCGGGAAGCATCTCGCCGAACCAGACGACGTCGGGACGAAGCCGTCCGCCGCATCTACAATATGGAGGGATTTCTTGGTAATCCTCGGAGGAGTCGACAGCCCCACATTTGAGACATCTGCTGCGATTGATATTGCCATGCAATTCATAAACCCGAGGCGACCCGGCGCGCACATGAAGCCCATCAATGTTTTGAGTGATTAACGTAAATTCAGGAAAAAGATAAGCCATATCGCGCAGGGCAAAATGGCCGGCATTAGGCTGGACCTGGTTGATAAGCTGCCGGCGATGATTATACCATTCCCAGACAAGTTTTGGATTGGCCATGAAAGCGTCAAATGTGGCGAGTTCCTCAGGCTTGAACTTTATCCAGATGCCGTTGTCTCCGCGAAACGTGGGGACTCCCGATTCGGCGGAAATACCGGCACCGGTCAATACGGCCACCCGCTTGGCTCTCTGGATAACTGCCGTCAAATTGGAATCGATCGTAACCTGATTCATAAAACTATTTTAATGGATAGAAACGATTAAGTCAAGAAACGAAGGAACACGAATAGGAAAACGTGGACGGTCCGGTTGCGAATAGAAATGAACATAAGACCTTTTACTTTATCGTAAAAAGATGCTTTATATATTAAGATTGAAGCTAAACAAGGACATATTTAATCATCATAAATCAGGCGGTCTTAAAGTATTTATAATATTGATATGATATATCATCTTTTATTAATTTTTGGGATTAGTTTTTGCTTGCAAAAACGGATAATTTAATTATATTTAACACATAAGCCGAGAAGTTAAACGATTTTTTAAAGAAATATGCTCGGCGAACCGATATTGATAATATAGCTGTTGTAATTAAGTTGTTGATTAGAAAATACTTATGGTAGAACTCAAACTGACGCCATCTCTGGGACAACGACCAGAACTTGTTATCCAGCCAGGACTTATCCAGTCTTTAAAGCTGCTGATGGAACCGGTTCTTAACCTTGAAATGATAATTCGCCAACGGCTGGCGGAAAATCCGTTGCTTGAGGAGGTCGAATCGCAGGATTCCGGCGATGATATTCCAGAATCGTCTCCGGAACCGGAACAGCGGGAAGATAAGCAACCCGAACGAATCGACTGGCAGGAGTTTCTGGGCGAGGATCATGAGTATTTACGCGATGGTGGATTCCGCGATTATTCGGTTAACAGTGAAGAGGATTACCCTGAAACTATTTCGGTTTCGGAAGAGTCGTTATTCGACCATCTGATGTCGCAACTGGGTTACACAAAGTTAAATGAGAAACAGAAAGAAATCGGGGCATATATAATCGGCAATATCAATGATGCCGGATTTTTGACCGTTTCGGTCGAGGATATGGCGGCCGAATTGAAAGTTGAACCGGAAACGGTACGCGAAGTTTTGAAAGTCATCAAAACATTTGATCCAACTGGAATTGGATCGCGCGATTTGCGGGAATGTTTATTGGCTCAACTTGAAGAGCAGGGCTTGCAGAACACCCTGGCCTGGACGATTGTCGATTTACACTTGAAAAATCTCGAAAACAAAAGCGTGATGCAACTTTCCAAGATGCTGGACACGACGCCCGAGAAAATCGACCAGGCGCTTAAGGTCATTCGCTCTTTGTCGCCTCGGCCGGCAACCGGAAGATTCGCGAAAGCGGCCACGCCCATAGTCCCCGACCTGATTGTCGAAAAAGTCGGCGATGAATTTGTGATATTCCACAACGACAAAAACCTTCCCCAACTTCGCATAAACCAATCGTATCGTAACCTGATAAAAAGGGGAACCGCCGCGCCCGAACAAACCAAGCTTTATATTAAAGAAAAATTGGAACAGGCCCGCTGGCTCATTAACGCAATCAATCAAAGACGTTCCACGATGATTAACGTTATGCAGGCGATTGTCGAAGAACAGCGGGAGTTTTTTGAAAACGGTGAAAATTTCTTGAAACCGTTGACGATGGAACAAATCGCTGATAAGGTCGGAATGAATGTGGCCACTATTTCCCGGGTTGCCCACGGTAAATACGTTCAAACGCCTATGGGGATGTACGAGATTAAGTACTTTTTCAATACCGGCGTAGCCACCGACAACGGTGAAGATTTGCCCAAACGAATCGTTAAAAGTAAAATCGAGGAAATAATCAAAACAGAAAATCCGGCGACTCCCTACTCCGACCAGGAATTGGCAAGGCTGTTGACCAAGCAGGGAATCAAACTGGCTCGCCGCACGGTAACCAAATACCGCGAGGAATTGAATATCAAAGCCGCTCGTTACCGCAAAGAAATCCCGCGCGGTTCTTGAATCCGATAACGCAAAATATTATAGGCGGCTGTTTGTTAAACGATAGGCCGCAAAATAGTATCGAAAAGGTCGCCCGGCAGGCCGGCGGGCTTTTTCCGACACAATATAACCCGTTTAATTCACTATATGAATAGCCCGCTTATTCACATTCAGGGCCGCCTCCATGAGCGCTTCAGATAAAGTTGGATGCACGGCCATGATATGCCCTAAATCTTCGGACGTGCCGTCGAATTCCATAAGAGCTGTTCCGGCAAACAGAATATCCGCCGAATGTGGCCCGACTATGTGTATTCCGAGAAGCTTATCGGTCGCGGCGTCGGATATGACCTTGGCGAAACCGTCGCTTGCCAATGTCGCGATTGCCTTGCCGGTCGCTCTATACGGAAATTTCCCGACCTTTATTTTCCGACCGCTTTGGGAGGCTTCTTTTTCGGTAATCCCAATACCGGCGATTTCCGGTTCGATAAACACCGCGTACGGCACCCCTTTCCAGTCGGCGCCTATCGCATTACCGGCTATCGATTCGGCCGCCACGATTCCCTCGTGCGAGGCCTTGTGCGCCAGAAGCATCCCGCCGCTGACATCGCCGATTGCGTAGATATGCTTCACGTTCGACCGCATCATCTTATCAACCGCGATAAATCCCTTGGCGTCGGTTTTTACGCCGGCCCTCTCCAACCCCAGATTCGTCGAATTCGGTTTCATACCGGCCGCCACCAATACCATATCGAAAGTGAATGTCCTCTTACCTTGCGGCGTTTCGACATCAACATTAATTTTATCGCCCTGTCTCTGTGAACCGGTCACTTTCGATGATGTATAGAATTCCATACCCTGTTTTTTCAGGGCCCGTTCGGCCGCCGATGATAAATCGTCGTCGAGCGTCGGCAATACCGCATCAAGAAGCTCGATGACGGTGACTTTCGAACCCAGCGTATTGTAAACCGTTCCCAGTTCCACGCCTATCGGTCCGGCGCCGATTACGCCCAATGTCTGCGGCACTTTCGGTATATCGATTGCCTGCCGCGCGCCGATTACTATATCGCCGTCGGTTTTAATCATCGGCAATTCAATCGGCGAGGCGCCAGTGGCGATTATAACGTTTTCCGCCTCTATAGTTATCTTACCGGTTTCTTTGGAATTAATTTCGATTTGATTGGGCGATAAAAACGATGCTGTACCCATGTAGCTTTTTACGCCGGCTTTATCCAGAAGGATTTTCACGCCGCCAGTCAGCCGCTTGACAGTATCTTCTTTATGCTTTTTAAGTTTTTCGATATCGATTGCCACATTGTCGGTTTTGATTCCGATGGCCGCCGCGTGACTGATTGTCCGTTTCAGTTCGGTTACATAGAGAAGCGCTTTCGAGGGGATGCAACCCCAATTAAGACAGACCCCGCCGTAATATTCCTTTTCGATAATAGCGGTTTTGACACCCAATTGCGCCGCCCTGATTGCGGCTACATAGCCGCCGGGACCGGCGCCGATTACCACAAGTTTATATTTTTCAGCCATTATAAACACCCTTTCTACTATTTCAAACAAGCGTTCTTTTTACGCCCGAATTATCCTAAAACTCACATCACACCGATAAGCCAACCTTGGGGGTCTTCCAGATATTCGATCATTTTGCGCAAGAACTGCACCGCGTAACCGCCGTCTATCACCCGATGGTCGAACGATAGGCCGAATGTCATAATCGGCCGAATCACAATTTGGCCGTCGCGCACTACAGGCTTTTCGACAATCTTATGCACGCCCAAAATCGCCACTTGGGGGTAAGCGATTATCGGGGTCGATGCCAGCGCGCCGTATACTCCGGCGTTGGTTATCGTGAACGTGCCGCCGGATATCTCATCGATACTCAGCTTGTCGGCATTGGCTTTGTCGGCCAGCGCTTTCATCTCTTTGCCGATTTGCAAGAGCGATTTTTGTTCGCAATGTTTTACCACGGGCACAATAAGCGAATTATTGCGCGCCACCGCCATACCAATATTGAAATATTTTTTAACTCTCAACGTCTCGCCGTCGAAATTGGAATTAATCCAGGGATAATTCTGCGCGGCGTAGATTATCGCCTTAGCGATAAAAGGCATAAACGTCATCCGCACGCCGTGTATTTTTTCTATTTGCTCCACGTACTGTTTCCGCCAATTGATTATCTGGGTCATGTCGCATTCGTCGAAAGTCGTGACATGCGGAATCGTGAACGCGGATTTGGTCATGTTTTCGGATATAATTTTGCGGACGCCGGAAATTTTGATGATTTCTTCGTCTTCAGATTCCGGCCAGACAAATGTGGGCTTATCCGGTTTCTTGACATCGATTGTGTGCCGCATCTCGATATACTTGATTACGTCTTCTTTAGTCACCCGGCCATCCTTGCCGGTGCCTTTCACCAGACGTAAATCGATAAAATGTTCGCGGGCTAACCTTCTGACCAGCGGCGATGATTTTACCGCTTCGATACCGGCATCGATAGCGTCCTTATCGGCGTGAATTCCCATGGCTTGGTGATGCGCCATTGTGCCGACAAATTCCTCCGGCGGCGTTTTTACTTCCTGCTCTTGTGGAATTCTTTCGGGACCGGCGTCGGGTTTCACCTGAAACGTTTTTGCCTCGATTGCCTGTCCTTCGATTTCCATAATCGCTATCTCGGCGCCGATTTCGACAGTCGTATTAATGGGAACAAGATGTTGTTTCATTACGCCATCGTGGGGTGAGGGTATCTCTACATTGATTTTATCGGTCATGATTTCGACGATAGGTTCATCGACTTTAACCTTATCCCCCTCGTTTTTAATCCATCTGACAATGGTGCCTTCGACAACTGATTCCCCCAAAGGCGGTACTATAATTTTATAATCCATCATTCCTCCCTTAATACTCCATAACTTTTTTGGCGGCTCGGGCTATTTTTTCGGCGTTCGGCAAGAAATAATGTTCCAACGGTGGAGCAAATGGCAGCATGGGTACATCTAAGCCACAGACTCTGGCGACTGGGGCGTCAAGATAGTCGAATATTTCTTCTGATATGCTGGCGCTGATTTCAGCCATCACCCCGCCCGTCTTGCTATTTTCTTGGACTAACAAGGCTCTTGAGGTTTTCTTCACCGACTCAAAAATCGTTTCTCTGTCCCAGGGTGATATGGTTCGCATATCAATAAGCTCTGCAGAAATACCATCTTTTTCAAGCATTTCGACAGCCTGAATAGACTTATGGCACATCAGCCCATACGCGACAATAGTTAAATCCTTGCCTTCTTTTCTAATCGCAGCTTTGCCAATCGGTACCGTGTAATCCTCTTCGGGTATATCTTCTTTAATTGAACGATACAGCCTTTTATGTTCAAAATAAATTACCGGGTCTTCCCCGCGAATCGCCGATTTCAGCAAACCTTTGGCGTCGTATGGCGTCGATGGGAAAACAACTATCAATCCCGGCTGCGAGAAAAACCATTGTTCGTTTATTTGCGAATGATACAACCCGCCGCCGACTTCGCCGCCGCAACAAACTCGAAGCGTCATGGGACAGGTCCATTGGCCACCGGAACGATAACGAATCTTCGCCATTTGCTGCACGATTTGATCCATCGCCGGCGTAATAAAATCGGCGAACTGAATTTCCGGTACCGGCCGCGCTCCCGCCATGGCCGCCCCGACACATCCGCCGACAATATAAGCTTCGGAAATCGGCGAATCTATAACTCGTTCAGGTCCGAATTTTTCCATCAAACCCTTGGTGGCTTTAAACACGCCGCCATAAAGGCCGATATCTTCTCCGAGCAAAAACACCCGCTCGTCGCGTTCCAACTCTTCGTATAAGGCCTGGGTGATTGCTTCGATATAAGTGGTCTTTTTCATTATATCTCTCCAAGTTCTAATTTTTCTAAAGCCAACCGATGTTCTTTAATCCTCTTTGCCTTTTGAAATTCGGCTATTTCTTGTTCCGTTTGCAGCAGTAGCGGCGGCACCGGTGATGGTTTTCCGTTCCGGCCGAGATTGACGAACGTCAGATATGCTTCGGAAGTCTTTTTAATCTCTCCGGTATCCATATCTTCCGATTTAACAACGACCTTGGTTACCAGCGATGTGGTGCCGGTATAAACGACTTTAGCTTCCAGATGAGCCAACTGTCCGACTTTTATTGGATTTAAAAACGACAACCCTTCAATCGCCGCGGTTACGCATACTGCCTTGCAATGACGGTGCGCGGCGACCGCGGCCGCCAGGTCTATCCAGTGCATAATCCGGCCGCCCTGCACATTGCCAAGCACGTTGGCATCGTTGGGCAATATCAATTCTGTCATCTCGACTATCGTTTCCGAGGGTGAAACGGCCGATATCGAAGCGTGTTTCTCATTATTAGTACTCATCGCGTCTCACCGGGAAATTTTCGGAATAAACATCGACATATGCTTCTTCCGGTTCAGCATATGGTTCTTTTTCGCATTCCGCCACAGCCGCATCGATTTCTTGAGTGAACTCTTCAGCTATTGCTTCCCGTTTATCTAAAGTCAACAGACCTAATTCAAGCAATAGTTTCTCGGCCCTGGTCAACGGGTCCTTCTTTTTCCATTCTTCCAATTCCGATGATTTTCTATAATCGGCAGGATCGATTTCCGAGTGGCCGTACCAACGATAAGTCAAACATTCAATCATCGTCGGTCCTTCCCCGGCGCGGGCCCGTTTGATAGCCTCGGCGGCGGTCTTGTGAACCAGTATCACATCGTTACCATCTATAGTGATACCGGGAATCCCATAAGCCTTAGCCCTATCCGAATATTTTTCGACCCCCGATTGCAACGAGGCGGGCACCGATTCGGCCCAGAGGTTGTTTTGACATATATATACTACCGGAAGTTTGTGCACGCCGGCATAGTTCAACGTTTCGTGCCAGCCGCCGCTCGAGGTAGATCCTTCACCGAAAAACGCCACAGCCACATTATCTTTTTTCATCAGTTTGAACGCCATCGCGCAACCTGTGGCCAGCATTGTCTGTCCGGCAAGAGTGGATGCGGGCGTTATCACGCCTTTATCTTTGTAACCGTAATGGCAAGGATGAGACTTGCCTTTATCGGGGGAATTCCGTCGCGCGTACACTTGAGCCACTATTTTTACAAGAGGCACCCCCTTAGTCAGGCTGGCGCCGATTTCGCGATGAGACGGCCCGATAATGTCGCTATCGCGAAGGCCGTAAGTAGGCCCTACAGTGGTGGCCTCCTGCCCTACGGCCGAAAAATAGGTGCCCGCATATCTTCCCTGACGAAACAATTTGCGCAGACGCTCATCCAACAGCCTCGTTTTAAGGACACAAGTATAAAGCCCGACAATTGTTTCTTCGGGCAGCCCAATCTCTTTTATATCGGGCTTATTAAGTGGGTTTGATGGCATTTATCCTCCATTATTCTTTTAATTAAATCAGTTTTCATTTTAGGCGGTTCTATCGGTATCGCATTCATAAAATTCAAAACGAAATTTCATATCCGCTTTCTTTGCCGCCAGGTGGTTTGAATTATCCCAAATATTAAAACTCATTGTAAACAAAATACATTTACATGTCAACTATGAATCGGCAGATAAATGTTCCCATCGGAATTGCATAAAATTATCGCGCAAAAAAAACAAAGGGCAAATATCCCCTGAGAATGTCATTCCCCGATTAAGTTGGCTCTGCGAGATAAACGGAAAGGAAACAAAACCCCAATGCCCAACTATAAGGCAATCTAATCGTTCTTCTTAGCCGGATAAGGCGCTCAAAAGCGGAAACCTATCCCACCAGCCACAGCGCGATATTGAACAATAACACCAGCGTGCAAACATCGGCGATTGCCAGCACCACCGGCCCCGATGATACCTTAGGATCGATATGCAAGGCGCGCACCAAGCCGGGGATAACTACTCCCAGCAAACAGGCGATTATTATGGACCCGGCGATTGCCATGCCTAACGCCAGCGATATTATGGTTTGCCCTTTCCAGATAAACGAGATTATACCGATAATCGCGCCGCAGCTAATTCCCAGAAGAAACGCCGGCAGGAGTTCCCGCCCGATAAATCGCCACATCAGTTTGATAGGCCGCCGCGAATGGCTGAATGATTGCAGCGCCAATGTCATCGATTGCATCCCCACGCTTTCCGACAAAGCCAGCACGACCGGAATAAAAAATACCAGGAAAGTCGCCAATCCGATTACCGATTCGTAATGGCTGGCAATTAGAGCGCAAATCAGGCCGCCGCTGATATTGGCCATAAGCCATGGAAAGCGAATCAGGAAATTAGTCCAAGGCGAAATCCTGCGCCCCAATTTTACATGTACGCCGATTATCTGAAACAGGTTATCGATTTCGGTTTTTTGCGCGATGTTGGCGGATTCTCCCGAAAACATGGTGATATCGACAGTCCCCTGAAATGTTCCCTGTTCGTTGACCACCGGTATTGCCATGAACCGCCTCTCCAACAATATTTCCGATGCTTCAAAAAGGCTGGCCGATTGGTCGATACTGATTACATCACGGTCCATTATATCGCCGATTTTCTGTTCCGGAGAGCACATTAAAAGACGCCTCACCGGCACCACGCCTACAAGTCGGGAATTTATGTCCACCACATAGAAATATACAATCGCTTCCCTGACATCCTGTTCGCGAATCGACTCAATCGCTTCACCGGCGGATTGGTCGGCGTACAACACCGCCACGTGCCGGCGGATATAATTCTTGACTGGCGCGCTCAAATCAATCGACTTTATCCCGGCCGAATCCATTTCCACCTCCATTACCGCGGAACGGTTGTTTGTCATATTAAGCTATTTTATCCGCAAATTCAATCATCTAAAATAGATTTCCGGCCAACCGGTCTTTGTGGATAACGAATCATAAAGTCTTAGGCGGCATATTCGCGCCGCTATTCAGCCTCCACCAAATAAATCTTGCCCGGCCCGATTTTACAGATTATATTGAAGCTGTTCATAGGAATGGCGGTTTTGTAAAGCCGTTCGTGGCTGCCGCTTTGAACATTGGTATTTTATAGAATGACTCCGAATAGGTTCAGAAGTTGGGAGGATTCAATGCTGTTATCCGATGACAAGATTAAAGCGTTGGTTTCGCGGTGGGAAAATCAAGAAGAACGCCTACAAAAAATCGCGGACTCAGTCGTAAAAGGCGAGGATTGGACTATCCACCTGGAAGGGTTGCCTTATTTAAATGATCTGGAAACATTGCCGGGCGACAAGTATCCCCGCGACCTAAGAGGCGCAAACCTCAGAAGGTATTTTCAGCCGAAACCTTCGATTGTCCCCGCCAGTTCCGATGACGCTCCCAATATTTCGTATATTATACGCGAGGCGATGTTGAACAATACACCGTTGCGCGGATATTCACCGTTTCCTGTACCAAATCTAACCGCCGATGACGTGGCGATGGCTATGGAACGGGGTAGCCGGTTTTTTATGGCGATGCAGCTTGGCAAGGTTATTGGGGCCGTGCAGGTGGATATCGGCGACCAACTTAAGCATAATACAAACAATGAATCATATTATGAAATCACAAATGTCAGCACTCTGCCGGCTTACCGCCATCAGGGAATAGGCGGCGGCATTATTCGTGAAACCGAGAAATTTCTGCGTCAGGAGGGGAAACATAGATGGATTTTAATAAAAATAATCGCCGAACTCGGTTTTGAGGATTATTATCGTCGTCTTGGATTTGAAAAAAAGGAAGTATATCAAAAGCAACTTTCTAAAGGGTCGCCGGTTTATTTGGAAATAGTCATGACTAAAAAATTGTAAAAGTTATGAAAACTTATCGCCGCCCTGTGTAAAAAACAGAGCGGTTTTTTTATTTTAAACTAACGATTAAGGCCCGGCTTACCGATATTCTAAATATGATTTCGCAATCAAAACAACCACCGGCTTTAAAACATTTCCCCTTTATCGTAGGAATAGCTTTCGGGCTGTGGGGATTATATTTGGTCATTCATTTTATCGGTCAGAGCAATATAAACGGTATTTTTTCGATTCTGGTCGGGCTGGGCTTAATCGCGGTTGGAGTTGTCAGCCTATTGCTTTTATTGAAACGTCTCAAAAACGATAAGCGAAGCTAACCGAATTAAATCTTTTTCCGCGACTTCAAATTTTATTCAATTGCAATCGCTGATATGCTTAGCCATAATTCGCCATAGCTATAAAAAGTATCAATATCCATACCAACGAAACTTGCCGGCCTCGGGCGGGATAGAGATAGGGAGATGCTCGCTGCCCGCTATTCCCCATCCCCGCCCTCGGCCATATCCGTCGGTCGTATAATATCCTTGA
>JAAYTW010000292.1 GCA_012517955.1 Candidatus Zixiibacteriota bacterium
CAGGAATTACCGGTGCAGATTATTAGGACTTTTTTCATAATACCGTCATTTTCATAAAACATCATTGTCAAGACCGCGGGGGTCTTGACCTATAAAACTACAATTTTGGTCAGTAGAGGTAAGGCATGCCTTACCCCTGCGCGAATCCATTGTTTCGTGCGTCAGGACGACATCCTGGCGCCCCATATTTTCGCCGCTACGCGGTATAATATCTTCTCCTGAACCAAAACGCCACGTTTACTAATCCTATCATCACCGGTACCTCCACCAAAGGTCCGATAACGGCCGCGAACGCCGCCCCAGAACCGATCCCGAAAACGGCTACCGCCACCGCAATCGCCAATTCGAAATTGTTGCTGGCGGCGGTAAACGATAAGGTTGTCGATTGGGCGTAATTAGCTCCCATTTTCTTGCTTAAGAAAAACGACACCAGAAACATTACCACAAAATATATTAGAAGCGGTATCGCGATTCGTACGACATCCAGCGGCAATTGCAGGATAGTCTCCCCTTTCAAGGAAAACATCACGATGATTGTGAACAATAGGGCAATCAATGTAATCGGGCTGATTTTGGGAATGAAGTGGGTATGATACCATTGTTTGTTTTTAATACGAATCAGGATGAATCGTATAAGAAATCCCGCTATAAACGGCAGGCCAAGATAGATAAACACGCTTTCGGCAATCTGACCAATCGTGATATCGACGACATTTCCTTTTAGGCCAAACAGCGGCGGCAGAACGGTCACGAATATGTAGGCATAGATGCTATAAAACAGAACCTGAAAAATACTATTGAACGCTACTAATCCGGCGGCATATTCGGTGTCGCCTTCGGCCAGTTCGTTCCAGACAATCACCATGGCGATACATCGCGCCAGACCGATAAGAATCAAGCCGGCCATGTATTCGGGATGGTTCGGCAAAAATATGATTGCCAGGATAAACATCAGGATTGGGCCGATAATCCAGTTCTGTAGAAGCGACAATCCCAGCACCCGCCAGTTGCGGAACACATCGCCAAGCTCTTCATAGCGGACTTTAGCGAACGGCGGATACATCATTAATATGAGCCCGGCGGCAATCGGTATCGAAGTCGTTCCCACCGATAATTTCGTGATTGCCGCAGTCACCGAAGGCGCAATCGCTCCCAATAACACTCCGAACCCCATCGCCAGAAATATCCAGAGCGTCAGATAGCGGTCGAGAAATGAGAGCCGTTTCGAAGACTTAGTTTGTCCGTTTGCCATCTTGATTAATATCCATGAATTGAAAAGGTTATGATTTTAGCTTATTATATACCATCTCGAGTTTGGAACGTAAAATCGATTTGATATATTCCTCCTCTTTATCAAGCGGTTTTACAGGAATCAAATCCATCACTAGAGTCGAATCCAGTCGGTTATCTTCCATCAGTTTCAGCGCCCCCGCCGCCATAGACAATACGGCGGTTTTGGCTGTCTCCCGTTTTATACCGATTTTTTCCGCGATAGTCTGAAGCTCATACAATTGAAACCACAAATAAGTCGGCCCCATGGCGGTGATTACGGCGTAGGCCTCCAGCTCCTCTTCGGGCACTTCAGGGCATTCCCCAAGTGGGGCCAAAATACTTATGACCTTGTTTCGTTCTTCTATCGACAGCATTTTGCCGAAAGCGATGGGATTATAGCCGTAATTTACCAACGAACCGGCATTTGGAATTGACCTCGCGATTCTTGCGGAACCGCCGATTTTTTCATTTATACCGGCGATAGTAAATTTCGGAACCAAAGAAATAATCATGGTTTCGGGCGATAATACGGGCTTAATCTCGTCCAAAACCGCGCCCATCACCGGCGGATGAACCGCCAGAAATACGATATCGCACTTTGCGACCGCTTTATTGCCGTTTGGCTCGATTATAAAATCGGGAAATTCGCCTTTAAGAACCGATATGCGTTTTTCATCAGGCTCGCTAACAACAACTTTTCTGAACGAGATATCTGCGTTTTTATATCCGCCAAGAAAAATCTTTGTTATCCTGCCGCCGCCGATAAATCCAATCGAATAATCAAGCATTTTTCGAGCTCCCAATCCCCTTTCCATTTGCCGATTCCTTAAATATTAATATAAATGACATATACTCCCACCAGAATTATCAAGGCGCCGGATACTTTTTTTGTCCATGTGGAAAAATTCGTCG
>JAAYTW010000293.1 GCA_012517955.1 Candidatus Zixiibacteriota bacterium
GATAAAAGTCGCGGCCGTGAATATTGGCCCCGGAGTAACCTGACCGACCGCAATAGCATCGATTAGCTGCTGGTCTGTTAGCCAATGAAGACGTTCGACAAAATCGGCCCGTAAAAAAGCCAGAAGCACGTAGCCGCTACCGTACCAAACAGCGCCAATCTTCAGAAAATTAAGCGCCATGCCAACGAGGTTGAAAGGAGTTACGGATGCGGAAGCGTTAATCAGGTTACATAGAGAGAACACAGGAATTAATGTTGCTTTTCCGGTTAGGTTTCGCCAATTCCTCGCAACCATTACCGACAACCCGCCAAAGAGGAGAAGAACAATCTCATTAACCCCGGCAAAATAAAGAGCCACAACGCCGACTGCAGTAAATGTTACCAAAGACCCCTTGATTGCCTTTCTTCCCAGACTCCATAATGCCTGAAATATAATAGCAATGACAATCGGCTTTATGCCATAAAGCAACCATGCAACTTGCGGAGTGGAGCCTAATCGCACATATATCCAAGAAAGAATAAGTACGATAATCGCGGCGGGCGCCATGAAACTAATACCGCTAACAATCAGGCCGCGCCAGCCAGCCCGGAGCAGTCCAATATGCATCGCCATCTCGGTGGAATTAGGACCCGGGATAAGATTGGTTGCCCCAACAAAATCTAAAAACTGCTCATCGTTAAGCCACTTTCTTAATACGACGAATTCGCGATGCATCATCCCAATATGAGCCGCAGGTCCGCCAAATGCGGTAGCCCCCAGGCGAAGGAACAGTTTCGCGATTTCCGCGAGACTCCCATGTTTTCTCCGCTGGAATCTTTCGTTTTCCGGACAAGATGCTAACCGAGACGGCTCACCCATTAGTATGTGCTATCCTTAAAAGACCTGTAGGGTCGTTCCTTGATGTGATTGGGCTATTTTGTACAAGAAAATACAGGCGGCTGCCCAGTTTGACCTTACCGAAGGGATTGAGTATTTTGGTCATTGCCATTAAATTCGCCATTTCGCCCCGATAATATCAATAAGGAATCAACAGGCAGTTCTTAACGAAGATACTCCTTCGTTTATATGTTTCGCAAAGAATAAAATATGATGAATGTGGCGTCAAGATATAAAGAGACTTGCTTTAAGATTTTTGCGCCAGATAATATAGATTGAATTCGAGGTTTACCCGATTATATGATGGCGAAAGTGCAAAGTTCTCGTCATACAAATTCTGATGGCATAAAAACCGCGAATATTGGTGTAATCATGAGAATTGCGCAACGAAAACCAAACAAAAAACCAGGCCGGAAACAAATCCAACCTGGTTTTTATTTTCACTAATTCCAAAACCTATTTCTTACCGCGTTTCTTCCCTTTGGCCGCGGTTTTCGGGCTGCCCGCTTGAAGCATCAGCCGGCGGATTACGGTATCAAGATCCGGCTGGCCGATTTCCTGAAGTTCATAGCCGACTCTGACTGTCGGTTTATTGATTTTCACCAGTCTGCGCAGATCAATCGGGGTGGCGATAACCACCGAGTCGGCTTTGGTTCGATTAATCGTCAGCTCCAAGTCTTTTACCTGTTTGGGACCATACCCCATCGCCGGCAGCAATGTGCCGATATTGGGATATTTCTCGTAAGTGGCTGTTATCGAAGCCACCGTATAGGGCCGCGGATCGACCAGTTCGGAGGCGCCATATTTATTGGCCGCCACTACGCCGGCGCCATAGGTCATCTCGCCATGGGTAAGCGTCGGACCGTCCTCTACTACCAGCACCCGTTTGCCCCCGATAAGTTCGGGTTTATCGACAGAAATCGGCGAGGCCGCTTCAACGATTATTGCCTCAGGATTGAAATAACGGACCGATTCTCTGACGGTATTGATGCCTTCGATAGGCGCGGTATCAATCTTGTTGATTACAACCACATCCGCCAATAAAAGATTAGTCCTGCCGGGATAATAGGTAAGTTCGTGCCCCGGCCGATGCGGGTCCACCACGGTGATGTAAATATCCGGGTCATAAAACGGCAGGTCATTATTTCCGCCATCCCAGATAATGACATCAGCCTCTTTTTCAGCTTCACGTAGAATCTTTTCATAATCGACGCCGGCGTAAACAATAACGCCATTGTTGATATGGGGCTCGTACTCTTCGCGCTCTTCGATAGTGCATTTGTGTTTATCAAGATCGGATAACTTAGCGAATCTTTGACAGGTCTGCTTGACCAGGTCGCCGTAAGGCATGGGATGACGGACAGCCACCACTTTAAGACCGTAGCTTTGCAGGATATTGCAGACACGGCGTGTCGTTTGTGATTTACCGGAGCCGGTTCTGGCCGCGCAAATGGCGACAACGGGTTTGGACGAAACCAACATGGTGTCGCGGGCACCCAGCATTTTAAAATCGGCGCCACAAGCATTGACGATAGCGCCCAACGACATAACGTGTTCGAATGACACGTCGGAATAAGCGAATACAGCCTCATCGACATCGTATTTATTTATCAGAACCGGCACTTCCTCTTCCGAATAAATGGGAATCCCTTTAGGGTACATTTTGCCCGCCAGTTGCGCCGGATATTTGCGCCCCGCGATATCGGGGATTTGGGTGGCTGTAAAAGCTACCACTTCATAAGCCGGATTATCGCGATAGACGGTATTAAAATTATGGAAATCGCGTCCGGCCGCGCCTAAAATTATAATTCTTTTCGTTTTCATAGCTATTATTAACCTCTTTCTAATTACTCTATTTCGTATCGAAAAAAGGAACAACTATATAGAGACTATATGCGGCTGGTATTAACTTAGTGATCAAAAAGCTTTTTTGACCAATATCCCATGCCGCCAAGATACATTTTTATATCCGATTGTCAAGTACGTTAGTAATTAATATATCTATCAATTCGCATTTAACATACTGCGGCGTATATTGCTTATTTATACTATTCGGGATGCCTTCTTAATCAATAATGCCTCCAACCTGACAAGTTCAGGCCCAATTCAGAGCAATATAAAAGTGAGAATAATTCTCAATAAATATAACTTTAAAGGAGATAAATCATGATATCATTATCGTTAAGCCATTAATTTTCAACGAGATTGAACATTTAAATAAAATGGATGCGGTGTTGATTCAAACCTTGATATCGACTGTTCTAGTTATTGTAGTAGCGGTTATTGCCTATCCGGATAATTGCAGCAATTGCCACTCGAGCGTGACTCCCAACGTGGTCACGGATTGGCGTTTAAGTAAACATTATGGTACGGTTGGAGCGCGGTAATCCGTGATCTGGCCGAAATCAAAGAGATGACGGAAGATTTACGTAATAATCACGCAAAGTAAAATTACGTTATCTGTTTTCTGCGGGGACATAAGCAAAGGGTCCCTGTTTTTTTATTATAATAATTCAGTATCAACTTGAAATATAATTGATAGTATGTTAGTATTAATCAAACAGGAGGATTTATGAAAAAGAGCTTAATTTCGTTAATTGCGGCGGTGATAGGACTGTTCGCAATCGCCCATGGCGATGTGACCGTAGAGATGAAGACGTCTCTAAGCGGCTTTATGGGAATGAAGACCGAGGGGACTGATATCCAATATATCAAGGGGGATAAAAGTTTTCATGATATTACATCGAAGCTAACCGGCGGACTCATGAATGCAATACCGGGAGATAAAAGCAGCACGAATCAGCAAATAATTCGGATAGATAAAAAGGTTATCTGGTCTTTGAAACCGGAAAACAAATCTTATACTGAAATGACATTCGACATGTTCAAACAATCGATGGATCAGGCAGCTGCGGCGATGCAAGAGATGGATACTGAACCCGAAGAACCGGAGGATATTGTTTGGACGATTACGGTGAAAACATCCGACAAAAGCGAAAAGATTGCGGGCTACGACTGTAAATTGGTTACCGGCAAAGCGGTTGGGATTAACAAGAAGGATCCCAAGGACACGACAACTATCATAATAAACCATTGGTTGGGCGAAAACATAGCCGGTGGGCAGGAAATTAATGCGTTTCAAGAAAATTACGCCAAGGCGATGGGGCTGGATAAAATGGACCTTGGACAAGGAATGGCCTCGATAATGAAAAGCTACGGCACCCAATTCAAAGAATTGGCAGAAAAGATGGCCCGAACCAACAGCTATCCTGTTAAAACAAGGATAGAGGTGTTATCGTCCACGACCAAAACTGGAACATCCGAGAGCATGGATGAAGGTGGCGAGGGGCAATCGCAATCGGTGGCTGATATTATGAGCAAGCTCGGCAATAAACTGGGCAAGAAAGCGGCCGGTAAGGATGACAAAAAAACGCAAGATGATAATCCCAATCGAATTTTCATGGTGACATCGGAGCTTGTTAATATATCAACCGCTCCGATTGACGACAGCAAATTCGAAATCCCCGCTGGTTATAAAAAGCAGGCGGCTAAATAAATCGGCCAAAACAAGAAGCATATCGGAGCAAGTGTTTCGAGCATGAGATTCCCGAAACACTTTTCGTCTTATTATTAAAATGAGCGGGCATAACGCAGTTGATATAATTTTAAAAACGGGCAGAGAAAAATCGGTGCTCCAGAGACATCCCTGGCTTTTTTCGGGAGCAATTGCCCGTGTCGATGGAAATCCCTCACCGGGGGAAACGGTCAGGTTGCTTGATTTTCGCAAAAATTTCCTGGCGTACGGATATTATAATCAAGTATCCCAGATTGCCGTTCGGGTTTTAGAATGGGATGAATCGAACCTTGTCGATGACAGCTGGTGGGAATCAAAGATAGCCGCTTCTATCGGCCGCCGCGAAAAACTTGCGAACGATAAGAATACGGATTCATATAGGCTGATATTCAGTGAATCGGATTTTCTGCCGGGTCTTGTAGTTGATAAATACTCTGATTATCTATCGACGCAGTTTTTAACTGCGGGCGCCGATGCGCTCAAGCCGGTTATTATATCGGCTTTAAACGCATTGTTGAAGCCCGTTGGAATCTATGAACGCAGCGACGCCGAAATCAGATCGCTGGAGGGGCTGCCATCGGCGAATGGTCTGCTTATCGGTAAAAATCCCCCGGATAAATTTGAAATAAGCGAAAATAGTATTCGATACTTAATTGATATTGCCGGCGGCCACAAAACAGGACATTACTTGGATCAGCGGGAAAATCGATTGAAAATTCGCCATTATAGCGCCGGACTCGATATTCTCGATTGTTTCTGCTATACGGGCGGTTTTTCAATCAACGCGTTGACGGGCGGGGCGAACTCCGTCACATTGGTCGATAGTTCCAAGGCGGCTTTAAATATGGCCCAAGCCAATATAGAACTTAATGGTCTGCCAGGCGATAAGGCGCGGTTTGTGGAATCGGATGTCTTCGATTTTCTTCGTGAAAGCGCCAAATCCGGTAAATTATATGATATGGTAATTCTTGATCCCCCCAAATTCGCATCCTCAAAGGCGCATCTGAAGAAAGCGCTTTCGGCATACAAAGATATCAATATGTATGCTTTGAAAGTTCTGAAGCCGGGAGGAATACTTGTAAGTTACTCATGTTCGGGAATCGTCTCGGCGGAAGCTTTGAAGGTGGCCCTTTTCTGGGCATCTATCGATGCGGATAAGCCGGTCCAAATAATTGAAAAGTTATGCCAACCATTAGATCACCCTATTCTGCTTTCATTTCCCGAATCGGAATACTTGAAAGGCTACATCTGCAAAGTATTATAGATGCGCGCCATAGACCGATTAATCGGCCGCAATCAATATTATCTCATTTAGGAAGCCTTGGACGTTTGAATTTAAGCTTTATAATATTTAAAAACATTCTAATTTTACTCTAAATTTTGACGATTTATATATGTTAGATGAGGGAAATTTCTCGGTAATTTCGTGTCAGGCGCAATAACCAATATCCTCGTATTCGACCGGTTATCGCGCTTTATGTTTGCTTATGCCGTGATTTTCCAATTCTGTGATAGCTTTCCTTGTTTGAATTTGGGACATTTCCAAAAACCGATGGCGAAATCGCGGAAAAATGACTAAAAATCAAATTCCCGATAAACAATTGGTATCAGGTCACATCTTGAACGAAAATGACCTTAACAGGGATAAAGCAGGATATGATTGTGATATTATTCTAGACGGCGATGGGCGCGTAATCTATTTCAGCTCACTGGCATCGGCGGTTACAGATTATTATCAATCCGAGGTGGTAAACAAGCGTCTCACCCAGATTAATCTGATTTCGCCCGATAATCTACGATTTATTACCGAGTGCATTCAATCATCTCAAGATAGGGCCATAAAAGAACCGCGGATAATCGAGCTTATCACAAAAACCGGTGAAAAAATCCGCGCTACAATCAAACCGAATATATTGCCCAATAATAATCGGGTCGGCTTAATACGATTGATATTAGATAGGGCCGAAATCAACCTGATACAAACATCCATTTATGAATATTTATTCGATAATTCTATAGTGGGAGTATTTCGTTCAAAAATCTCCGATGGTAAAATTATCGATTTTAATTATGCCTTAATGAAAAAACTTGGCTTTAATGATCCTATCGAATTCGCCGAACGTTTTCATTTCACGGAATACTATGTCGATAAAAATCAACGCCGGGAAATTCTCGATGCCATCAAAAAGAACGGCCGAATCGAAAATGAAATCGTGCCCCTCTATACTAAAAATCACGAAATAATTTGGATTAAGCTGTCGGCCAGGGCGAATTTTAATCAAGATTACTTGGAAGGCATCGCGGTCGATATCACCGCTCAGAAAAACGCGGAGCGACAACTTGAGGAGATAGCCAGATTTCCTCAGGAGAATCCCAGTCCGGTAATGAGAGTCGACGGGAATGGGATTATCACATACGCCAATGCCGCCTCCGGCCCGCTGCTTTCAATCTGGAACAGCGGCATCGGCAAATCAGCTCCGCAGGTCATAGCGGAAACCGCCCGCCAATCGCTTGAATCGATTAAAGTCATAGAGCTGGAATTAGCCTGTGAAGATCAGATATTTTCTTTTATTTTCAGCCCATCGCCAGTATCCGGTGATGTAAACATATATGGCCGAAATATCACCGATCGCATAAACGCGGCCGCCGCCGTTAAATCATCCGAGGAAAATTACCACACAATCTTTAACGCGGTAAACGACGCTATCTTCGTTCATGACCCGGATACTGGAATCATTATCGATGTAAACGAGCGGACCTGCGAATTGTACGGAATAACCCGTCAAGAAATAATCGGAACGGATTTTCATGTCAATAACGGTATGGGCAGCCCTTATTCCGCGAAAGAGGCGCGTGTGTTTATGGATAAGGCCCTCGGCGGCGTTCCCCAATTATTTGACTGGCGGACAAGGAAGAAAAACGGCCAATTATTTTGGGTTGAGGTTAATCTTAAGAAAGCGACAATCGGCGGTCGGGACGTCCTTCTGTCGGTGGTTCGCGATATCGACCACCGCAAACGAATGGAAAGATTACAGGAGGCCTTACTGAAAATTTCGGAAGCTCTTAGCTCGACCGAAAATCTTCCGCAATTGCTTAAATCGATTCACGGCATTTTAGGAGAATTAATAGATACAAGCAACTTCTATATTGCGTTGTATGATAAAGTCGCCGGCAGTTATTCTTTCCCATACTACGCAACCCCTGACGGTCGTGGTGATTTTTCCCATAGTCCATTGCGGAAACGAATCACAGATTATGTCCGGCGCACGGGGAAACCGCTGCTTGCCCGCGCCGCCGAATTTGAACGCCTGACCGCCAAAGGCTAAATTGACCTGACAGGAATCCCTCAGCCGAAAATCTGGCTTGGCGCCCCATTAAAAGCATCCGAAGGTATAATAGGGGTGGTCGCCGTTCAAAGTTATGATAACCCCAACTTATATAATGAAAACGACCTGGAAATCCTCGAATACATATCCAAATACCTGGCTTTGGCGATTTCCCGTAAACAGGCCGCGGACGCTTTACGCGTTTCGGAGGAAAAATATCGCAGTTTGGTGTGCGCCGTTCCAGATGGTATCGTGATTACGGACCTGGAGGAGAATATAATATTTATCAATCCCGCCGCCTGTAAAATTTTGGGATATACATCCGAAGAATTGACCAATATGAATTTTACGACTATTATCCATCAAGATGACATTGAATTGGTTCGCAATCAAACAAAAAGAAGAATAAAACTCGAGCGCAGTCAATATCATTTCAGGATAATCAATAAAAGCGGCCAGCTCCGCAAAATCTATATATCTGCCGTTCCCATAATCGACGAATCCGGCAGCATAGTCAATACAATGGGGATATTCAGGGATGTTACCGATATCGAGATCGCCGAACGTGAAAAACAAGATTTGCGGGATAAACTGGCGAGAGCCCGGCGGATGGAATCTTTAGGGATGCTTGCCGGCGGGGTGGCTCATGACCTTAACAATATCCTTGGGCCTTTGGTAGCTTATCCGGAATTGATAAGAATGAAATTGCCCCCTGATAGCCCGATCCTCGACAAAATCGCCAAAATTGAAATATCAGCTCAGCGCGCAGCCGACGTCGTTCAAGATTTGCTTACCATGGCCAGGCGCGGTCGCTATGAAATGAGTCCGCTGTATTTAAATGAGACAATCAATACCTATTTGGAATCATCCGAATTCAGCGCCCTTAGACAACAGAATCCCAAAGTCATAGTCGATGTTTCGTTCACCGATGCCAACCCCGTGGTGCTTGGTTCAAGTTCTCATCTGTCGAAAATGGTGATGAATTTGACAATAAACGCATTCGACGCCATGCCACATGGAGGCAAATTTACGTTGCGCACGCAGGTCGGCTACATAGATAGACTTGCCGACGGCTACGACAATATCGAGGCCGGGATGTACGCGATACTTACGGTTTCGGATACTGGAATCGGTATCAACCCCAAAGATATCAAACGGATTTTTGAACCATTTTACTCAAAGAAACAACTTGGTAGAAGCGGCAGCGGGCTTGGCCTATCGATAGTATATGGAGTGGTCAAAGACCATAATGGATATATCGATGTGCAAAGCGAAATAAATTCGGGAAGCTGCTTCAGCGTATATCTTCCCATTCTGGCAAAGATTCCCGGAGTCGAGAACGTTTCCGCGATAGATATTCACGGAACCGAATCGATCTTGGTGGTTGATGACACAGTTGAACAACGCGAGCTTGCCCAAGTAATTTTATCGAGCCTGGGTTATAAAGTACGGACAGCCGCGAATGGCCGGGAGGGCATAGCCGCTCTCAAAGCCTGTCCCGTTGATTTGGTTGTGCTTGATATGATTATGGATGGCGATTTTGATGGATTGGACACGTATCGCGAGATGATAAAAATAAGGCCTGGACAAAAGGCTATAATAACATCGGGTTATGCCGAAACCGACCGGGTCAAAGCCGCCGAAAAACTCGGGGTCGGCAGATATATAAGAAAGCCCTATACGCTTCAGAAATTGGGCAGGGCAATCCGCGAACTACTTAATCAAACAAGTTAGAAAAATCTCATCCTTTATCGTTGATATTTCCCCATTAATTCTGTTTGGGCGATAATATGGCCGCTCATCGCCTTTTCGACGTCAGCTTTAGAAGCGCCGGTTTTCAGATTGAGAATGGTATCAAGCGCGTAAAGCTTAAAAAAGTAACGATGCGCCGGCCCTTTCGGAGGACACGGGCCGTTATATCCATAGTATCGGAAATCATTGATGCCGTCGATGGGCCCCTCCTCCCTTTTAAGCCCGCCGCTTAGGCCTTTTGATGGCGTGTATTTTTCGTTAAAATGGTTTATTTCAGGAGGAATATTGAAAATCACCCAGTGCACCCAAGTGCCTAATGGAGCATCAGGATCATCGCAAATCAAAGCAAGAGATTTTGTATTTTCGGGTATCCCAACCCATTCCAATTCGGGCGACACGTCATCGCCATCGCAGGTGAATTTCACCGGTATTGAATCGCCATAAGCGAATGCCGGGCTTGTAATCTTAAATGTCTTCATGTTTTCCGCCTTTTGGGTGTGTTCCTCGTTGGTTTTCTTCGCACAGCAAGCCAGAGTTAATCCCAGAAAACTCATAAAGGTCAAAAAGACAATCATTGATTTATTCATATTTTATCTCCTATCGTTTTTCGATATCCGATTATTAATATAAATTTTAACGGCCCAAATCAAATTATTTATTAAGTATCACCGCTAAATAACTTTAAATAAATTAATGGAGACATGAAAATTCCGCGTCGTTTAAAAAGGAGGGAAATATAGATAAATCTTTTCTGGCAATCATGTGGATAGAAATATTCGCCATAAGCGCGTAGGCGGTAATCCCGGTAATCACTTTTTCGATTGTTGGAGCCGATCCTCAAACCGGTGAAATCGGTGTGGCCACAACCAGTAGATATTTCGCGGTCGGCTCGGTCGTCCCATGGGCGGAAGCCGATATTGGAGCGATGGCGACGCGGGCCTGGGTCAATGCCGATTACGGCCCAAACGGCCTTGATTTGCCGGCGGGTTATCGCCGCAGGCCGTAATCGATTCGCTGATAAAAACCGACACTCTTTATTATAAAGTGATTGCCAAATACGACGGCGATTTAGATAATCTACGGAAAAGCCGGGGTTTCTGAATTTGATAAGATAGTAAAAAAACAAGGACGATTCGCGGTAAACGAATCGTCCTTGGTACTTTATCTTCGAAACCAACTATACCATTTTATTTCAGCAATAACATTCGTCTCGATTCAATCCGATTTCCCGCCTGTAATCTATAGAAATATATTCCAGATCCAAATTCATCAGCATTCCAGGTAACCTGATAATTTCCGGCGGCCTGCTCAACATTGACCGGTGTGGCAACTAATCTTCCGAGAACATCGAAAATATCCAAACGAACCAAGCCTGGAGATGTAATGGCATAGCTTATTGTCGTGGAGGCATTAAAAGGATTAGGATAATTTTGCGTCAGCATCATGTTTTTGGGTAAAGGTAAACGATTATCATCAATAGAACTGGCCAATCCAAGATATGACAAGACGGTATCGAGAAATTCTTCTCGCGTCCGCGACTGTGGGTGGAGGCCGTTAATTCCCTCAATCCCGAATCCAACCGTTAAGGCCTTATAATTGCCTGGAGATGCCCCAACCGCCGCGGGATAACTTCCCGTATAATATACCAGGAAAGTAGTTCCGCCCGGCTCAGTAACAAGTGCATCCTGGGAGATTTGATTTCCCGCCCCGCCGGCGCCGGTAGTGACATAACGCGACCCAGTAAATGGGGTTCCCGTCAAGCCATCAACGATATATGATGACGACATTTGAAGATATCCGACTTTCAAATATTCTTTCAGCAGTATCGAATCACAGGCGGAATTACGCGCCGCCAGCGACTGCACGAAATCCTGACTGGTGATAAAAAGCTTGCCGCCGGCGTTCAAATAATTAATCAAAACGGTAACGATATCGATTGAAAGATCGTAAGTACGACTATCGCCGGTAAACCATATTATACAAGGGAACTGCGAAAGTTGCGAAACGGGTGTACCCATTGAGGCGATATCCCAATGAACGTAGGGCCGGTTTAGATTTCTTAAAGCATTGGTATAGAAAGTATCGATTTGGCCCCCGCCATCATCATCGACTAAAAGCAAGCCCGGTGATCCAAAGACGTAATAACGAATTATCTGCTGGATATATTGCCCATCACGGGCAGTGAATGTAAAGGTGAGGTCAACGAAATGGCTGCCGTAATTTCCAGGGACGCTGAATGTCATGCCGTCATTGCCGTTGTTGAACGTTTCCTGACCGATAGCGGCGAAATTCGATATGGAATCGCTAAAACCGATTAAGGAATCCGAACAA
>JAAYTW010000031.1 GCA_012517955.1 Candidatus Zixiibacteriota bacterium
ATACGACTCCTGATGAAGCGCTCCGCGGACACGTCTTTCGAGCCGATGGGAGACAACGATTTCTTTGACCTTGTTTTCGACATCCCGATAGAACAAGTCCCATGGGCGGACCATATCTTTGGCTAATCTGCCCATGTTGTTGCTCGCGCGCTGGGCGGCCAGAGACAGCTCTTTCACCATCCCGGGCGTGGTAAGGGCGACAGTAATAGCATCTATAGCATGATGTCTGTGGTCGTCGCGACTTTTGGTGTTATCATCTCCAAGAATATCGTTTAGGCCCCAGGCGTAACGTAACTTGGCGGTTATTTGGCCCGTCACGGCCTGGACCTTCAATTTGCCCTGATTATCGATACCCATTTCATTCGTGCCGCCATACAACAAACCAAGGTACCTTTTGGCCCACTTGGAGGTCCAGCGGGTATCATTAAGTTGTCTTGCCGTAAAATCCTCGCAAAGCGCGTTGACTTCCTCCGGCGTCATACAAAATCTACGATATTTTTCTTTAGCCAACCGACTATTGAATGTCTTTACCCGCGATAAAATTTCATCCCATTTTGGCGTACCGTAATAAGCTTCGTAGGGGGTTTTTTTATGTTTAACGCGGCGGTTTTCATCGGCATAACATAGGGTTTTATTGACGAAAGAATCGTCGAGCGAACGTTCGTAGGGGATTATATGCTCGACATCAAATTGCGGATGTTCGCCGAATAAGGCTTCGGCGCTTATTTGTTGACCCGTATAAGGGCATCGTTGCCCGCACTCAATCCATAACTGTGCTTTTATAATATCGCTGTTTTTCGGTTCGGTGATTCCCGCCTCTTTTAACAGCAGGTCGGCCGCTTCTTTACGGGCTTTTTCGTTACCGCGATTTTTCTTGATTGTCTCTTCGCGTTGTTTTGGGGTTTGCCGCAATTCTCTGGCCAGCTCGATACGTATTATATCCGGCTTGCCGTATTCTTTTATGATAGTATTGACTAAATGCCGTAATTCTGTCAGCGAGCGACCGACTATAGGATTGCGCAGTTCGCCAAGACCCGATTTGTCTATTGGAGGCAACTGGCTTACCGGTTCTAATTCCTTTTTAAATCTTTCGGGATAACATTCTTGAATGGCGGTTTGCAGAGATATACCTTTTTCGAGAAATGGCATCAATTTGGCGATAGCCTTTTTGGAAAACCCAATATATCCCTCTTCGAGGTTAAGCTGGCTGAATTCGGTGGCTTTCTCTTCGCTTAATCCCCATAATTTTATAGCTCGCCGCTTCAGGGTATCATCTTTTACTATACTGCGCCATTCCTCGATTATCTTATCTCGTTGTATATCGGAAAAAGCCTTCCATTGGTCCAAGCCGAATATTGCGACCATTTTTTCTGTGGTGCTGTTCCCTCTTGTTTCCTTCGCGTCGCCCGCCTCAAGATTTAGTTTAGTGCCTTTTGGCAGCTTCAATTCTTTCCGTATAGTCGCGAAAGTAACCTTTCCTTTATATTCTAATATATTGATTATTTTTTCTCTTTCAGCGCCCGTAAGCTCGCGCTCCTTGAATCCGTTGTCTTCAAGAACGCGCATATTGTTAACGGTCTGAAGGTATCGAAAGCGCTGGCTTATCAATAAACAAATCGGCGCCCGTTTATGGCCCGGTTCCAATTCGCATTCCCCTATAAGATGACTTTGGCTTTTTAATGGGCGTTGATAAAATATGCTGTGGTGAATTTGTTTCTTTAATTCATTTGTTAGGATTTCAGGATAGTAATCGGCTTGCTTGTTCCAGATTAGTTCGAACTCATACTCGTACATTTTTCGGCTCGTGTAGAAACCGCGAATTCTATTCTTATCTTTGTCAAGCGACGCTAAATATTCACCGAGGGTTCTTGAACCGGATTCGGCGATGTTTTTTTCTAAATTTGATATGCTGGTTTTAACAACGCCCTTTTTACTATCCTCATCCTTAGGGGCGGATTTTCTATTGCTTAAGAATCCTCTTTTCTGACA
>JAAYTW010000032.1 GCA_012517955.1 Candidatus Zixiibacteriota bacterium
CCTATGACGCTGCCGAGCAAGATAGAAACGCCGGTAATCATGATAATCCCGAAAATAACGTCAATCATCGTCATCGAACGATATCCGCCAAGCACCAGATAGATAGCGGTAAAAACGCCCATAAAAGTTAAAGCCAGCGTATAACTTATATTAAAATTAGCCTGAAACAGATAGGACAATCCCATAAAAACAGCGGCGGTGTAGGGAATAAAAAACACGAAAATGCAAATCGAGGTATAAATATTAAATGCCTTACTGTTATATCGTTTTTCGAAATAATCGGCCATAGTTTGAGCGCCGGTTTCGGATGCCATCTGCTTAATTCGAGGCCCCATAAAATACCATACTCCAAGGACGCCGATGATAGTGTTTCCCGCGGCGACCCACAGGCTGGAGTAGCCGAATTCCCAGCCGATTTTTCCGGCAAAACCGATAAAAAGCACGGCGGAAAAATAAGCGGCGCCATAGGTAAAAGCAGTCATCCAGGGACCGATTGTGCCGCCCCCAAGAAAGAAATCGCTGAACGAACGAGCCTTGCGGGATGCTATAATTCCGACAATGATAGTCATCAGGGCGAACGCCGCGAGTATAACGATTTTAGCAATCATGGTTGCTCCTTTGGGTATTTCTACAAGTATTATTCGTTTTAATCATGACGGGGTCATAAGCTCAACGAAAATTCAAGCCTGAGCCAATTGGCGTGGTCGGCGCCGGAAAAATAATAAGAGCCGGGATCAAAATATTCCCAAATCGTATGGCCGCTGATATTTTTGGCGAGGTTATAAGTCAATCTGGTCGTCAACAATTCCCCCCTGATTTTTCCGGTACCGCCGGGGAAAGGAGTGTTACTCGTAGACGAACGGGGCGCCATCAGGTGATGATAATCGATAAACATCCTGACGTTGGGCGAAAACTCGTATCGGGTTTTGATGAACAGCGAAAGCAAGTTTGTCCAGTTGGCGACTCCCGATTCATTTACGAGCGTATAGATATATGATTCGCTCCATTTCGGCCAACGGCCGTACAGAGGATCCCAACCTTCATATTTAGCCGTGGTCGAATGGTTATCGCCGCTAAGATAGATTGTTCCCAGCGATAAAGCATAATGGCGATTCAGCCATCTTTGCGATTGCCAGGTCAAATACCCATAACCGCCGAACGCCGCGATATCGCTGCCTGCGGTTTTGCCGAATTGGTAAGCGCCTTCCGCAGTAAACGTAAATCCTGAACCAAGCGGATATTGGATTCGCGAGCCGATTGTGTGTATATTGGCGTCATCATCGCCAACAAATGTTTCATCGACATGCTTATGAATGTAATATCCTTGCAGATTGAACTTGCTGAAATCGTTGGTTGAATAAACCCCAAACGATTGTTCCGGGCGAGGGTTCATCGCCTGATTTTTATTGTTGATTCTCGGTAGGAACCTATCTTTGTCGTTTTGATTGACGTAAAAGCAGGTCAGCAGTTTCTTGGGAGCCATGGTCAAATCGACACGGGCGGCGTCGAAATAACCACTGCGGGAACCATCCAGAGGACCGCCATCCATGATAACGAACCCCTCGCCGAACGACATATCTTGCCGTCCAACGATGATTGTAGATAGGATACCATAATCGGCTTGCCATTTGAGGTTGAGCTGGTCAAAATATATTTCGTTTAGATTGAAGGCCCTGGTTTCGGTCACGAAATATTGACGGAATTCATTGCCTAATTTCAAATTTAATTCCGCTCTTTTTTTATATGCCAATTGGCTCGAAATAGTGGTGCGGTTTCTGGTGTATGATGTCCCTGCCAGGGCATCGCTGTTGAGGGAAATCGAATTGTCCCAGGTTTCGATTCTGAACCGTTCAGAAAAGCCAAGCTTAAGTTTCCAGGTTTGATTATCGGTAACGGTTATATCGCCATAACAGAACGAAACGCTGATAAAAATGATTATCGCTATCGAGAATAATTCGGGAAGATTCTTTTTCAACATCTGTATTTTCCCCATCAAAAATCAAGGTTCATCCGCCATTACTATTTATTACGACTGCGATTCTAACTTAATTGTAATCGGCTGACAAGGATTTTCTCTTGGTCGAATAAATCTGGTTGCACCGATTTGGAAACGCCGCAGGCACTACTTAAATCTTGTCTCGCTTATTTAGTTAGCAGGTGGTCGATAAAAAACACGTAAGCGCGCGCATACCCATCGATAACTTCCTGTTTGGTCGTGCCCCAGTGGCCGCTGGTCATATCCTCGTGGTAGAGCACATTCTTTTTCAATCGCGCCAAAACATAGGCGAAACGGCGGGGATCGCCTGCAAATACCCGCGGATCGTTGAATCCGGCGGTGACCAATATCGGCTTATCGATATTTTGGGCCTTGAATATAGGCGATAAATCATGGCTAAGCTTGCTTCCCACCGGCGCGAATTCCTGTTCCCAACCCTTCTGGAATGTCAGGTCACCGTGGGTGTGAAGGTAATCCGCGTCGGCAACCCCGACCTCGCTGACAGCGCATCCGAATTTATCGGGAACAGTTGTCGCCAGATAATTCACTGTATAGCCGCCATACGATCCGCCCCAGATACCTATCCTTTCCGGCCGGGAGTATCCTGATTGAACCAGATAATCCAGCGCCGCAATATCATCCTCGAGCGATTTGAATCTGCCCTCCAGATTATCGGCTCGTTCCCAAGCCGCGCCGTAACCGGTGGAACCGCGGACATTGGGAAACAGCAGAATGAATCCTTTCGATAAGGCAAAGGCAATATTACGCTGAAAATTGGGACGGCTCTGGTCGGGCGGGCCGCCATGGTAAATCACTAATGCCGGATTGTTGCCGTTTTTAGCCACGCCTTTAGGTAGATATAATAGTGAAGGAATCAGGGTACCGTCTTTGGATGGATAGCGAACAACTTGGACTTCGATTTTAGAGAAATCAAATCCGAAAGTAGCCGTCCAGGTTACCGTTTTAAGCATTGATGTGCCCAAACGGGAAAAGTAAACGGCCCCCGGTTGAATCGGCGAATTATATTCCAATACCAATTCGCCATATTCGTTGCTTTCTATTTGCGAGATAATGCCGATTTCCGTTTGTGGCAAAACCAATTGATTGCCGTCATAGCCGAGCGCGATAGCTTTCGAATAGCCATCTTGGTTGAGCAACACACAGCAAGCTCTGGCCGATTTTATTATATCGAATGCGTCTATTTCGATTTTGGGGTTGTAAAACGGCTTGATGCCGCCGGTTTTTTTAGAATCAATAAATACCAGCGTATTAAATTCGCCCGGCCCGGATAAGGCACCGCTGACACTAAGGATACGTCCATCACCGGTAAACTTAAGTCCCTCGAAATACCCTTTCGATGTCAAATTTCGCGGCTTGCCGGTTTTTTCATCGATAATGAATACCTGGGATTCCGAAAACGAATACCAGCGAGCGCAAAGTATTTGGCCGTTTTCGTAATCATAAAGCGATACCCAATCCTTTTCGCGATATAGCGGTTCGAGCTTTCCTGTTGAAATCGTATAGCGGCAGAGTTCGCGGGAGCTGTCGGTCGCGACCATGACAAAGAATTGGTCTTTAGATTTAAAAGTGACATCGCTATATTCGACATTTGGATTTATCAGTAATGGCTTGAACGCGCCGTCGCGGGTTATCATCCAGATATTATACTTTTCGCTGCCATGTTTCATCACGCCGACCAGTACATAATCTCCCGATGGATGCACCAGATAGTAGTAAATATTATATCCCTCTTCAGCCCAGCTGTTTGGAGTTAGCTGATGAGGCCACTGACCCGGCGAATCGACATAAAACAGATGCTCTATCTGGCCGGTAAGGCGCATGGTGAAATAGATTCGGCCGGTATTGTCGATTTGGGGGGAACCGGCGTAATCTATGCCCAGAAGAAATGATAGGTCGCGATAAGTCGATTCCCAATTGGGGGAGCTTTTCAGTATCTGGTCGGTGGCGGTGTTGCAGCTATCGAGATAGGTCATGATACGGGCAGTATCGGAGATTATCCAGGTGTCCGCCTCTTTAAGTATGTCCTCAATCGTGCCGGTAAGGGCATGGCTAAAAGTTGTAATGATAACAACAAGTACTGATAGTATGAGCATTATCCGATTCATCGCGCCTCCAGTTGTTGCAATTTAATAATAGCTGATATTTTAACAATAATTAGCGGGATGTCAATAAAGTCAATTGAAATAAATGGCTATTCTATCAATGTCAATTTGATGCTTCGGGATTGGTTGCCGGATATTAGTCTAGTGAAATAAAAGCCGGATGCGAACTTGTCCGCCTCCCAGGTAACTTGACATTCCCCAGCCTGTTGTCGAATTTCTATCAGCCTCTGCACCTTGCGCCCAAGGATATCATAAACATCAAGCATTACTGGTCAGAACGCCATCATATAAGGTGCATAAATATAGGATATTATGATTTAGCGGGGAAATCGTTAGCGATTTACCGCAAGAATAATACATGCTATCCGGCGAAATATCGAACCAGTGGGAACCACCATCGGTGGTTTTGGCAACACAATGAGTACCATTATTGAAGTAATTATTACCGCAGATATAAATTATGCTATCATTAGTAGGATTAATCTTTAAATCAAAATATAGAGATTGGTATCAAGGTCGTTATCTAAATGCTACCGGTTATGGCCGCCATCGGTTAATCGATATATACCATGTTCGATTGTACCAATCCAAATTACCTGGTTATTTGTTGGCGATATGGCAATTGTCCTTACCCGCGTTTCTTCCGGCCCACCCCACGACCATCGATTTTCGGCAGCAAATACGGCGTACTTGCCACATAACAAACAAGCAAAAATTATAAAGAGTTTTTCAAAGCTTTTCATACTGTTATTCTCCAACTCCCCCTGGACTTAACCGGGGGAGATATTAAATTCGCCTATTCTTCTAATTTGGCAAAGTAATCGACTGTAAATGTCGTCCCATGCATAAAGCCGACAGGAGGTGGAATAATAATGTAAGGCTCAAAAGTCATATAGGCTCGGTGATTCTCAAGATTGGAACAATGAGTCGACTCCACGACTTGACCCTCGTTGCCTTGCATTTCGCTAATACTATACCATCGCTAAAAAGTGGTACCATCAACGCCGCAACACCATTAACGAAACTATTTGCCAGGGTGCGTAATCGCGATGCTAAATCAACTGAATACAATAAAAATTATAGCAATAACGGCCTGGATATCAAGAAAATAATGGACTGAAAAATATAAATATTTTCAATGGATTAAGTTTAAACGATAATAGAATGGACGTTCGCCAGACCGACGAACTAACCGGCTCAGGAAAAGCCTGAGGAGCTACCGCCACAGCCAGATCCCGACGAGCCCGTTACCCGGCCGGCAAAGGCTGAAAGCAACTTATCTGTTTTGGTTGAACCGCAACTGGGGCACTTAACCGTTTCGGTGGAATCGGCTGAATGCAACAATTCGAAACGATGTCCACAATCGCGGCAAGTATATTCGAAAATTGGCAAAAGCTCCTCCTATTTCATCGAAAGAAGCAAACCGACCAAACCAAAATAGGCAATTGCTATCGGCGTCTGGCAGATAATCATACATTGCGACCCGTTTCCGGACGCCAACCTATTGATAATCAAGCCAATAGCCGCACCGACGAGAGTCCCTCCGATAACTTTCGCCAGTCTCTTTACGCGTTTTTTAGTCATTTTAAAAACCATTACTCCTTTTATGGCAACTAATAACCCCCTGAAGCTGCTATGAGTTCCGGATTTCCTCGAAACCTCGACAGGGGGTAAAATCACCCTAATATTTATAAACCCAAATTTAATGCCGATATAGAAAATGTCAAGAACCATTTAAGTTATGGCTAATACTGTCAAAATACTGCTTAAGAACGTGCCCTTCTTTGGCCATTTGCCGGAAGATGCGATTAACCATCTTGAGGCAATTGTAACCGAAAAAACCCTTGGCGATGGCGATGTTTTATTTAGGGAAGGGGACAACGCCAATACTTGCTATATAGTCAAATCCGGGGCGATAGAGATATTAAAGAAAGACAAAAAAAGCGGGAAAGATGTCAGGTTGGCGGTGCGCGGGCAGGGTGAATTTTTCGGGGAGATGTCGCTTTTGGAGGATTCGCCCAGATTCGCGTCGGCCAAATCATCCGGCCAAAGCACGGTAATCGAAATCGACCGCGACCAATTTTCCAAATTGATAGGCAAATATCCGGCTTTGGCGATGAAGGTCATGGAAGTTTTATCTTCGCGCCTGCGTCAATCGGATATTCAGTTGATAAACGACCTTCAGCGCAAAAACGAACAATTGGAGTTTGCCAACAAACGGCTGTATGAAACGTCAAGGGAACTCGAAAAATCATACGCGAATTTAAAAACGGCCAATAAATTTTTAGAAAGAATCATATCCGCCTCGCAATTTTTTATCGTCGTAACCGACCAAGACGGCAAAATTTTTATTTTTAACGATGAGGCCAAACGGATTTTCGGCTGCGATTTCAAGGATATCGCCGGCGAGGAAATAGGGATTCTAATCAAGCCGACCGGAAAAGGCGAAATCTTGACCGAAATTGAAGGCAACCTCAAGGATGGCAAAATCTGGCGGGGGGATATATTAACCGAAACCCATGGCCACAGTCGTTTAGTAATCGAACTTGTGGCGGCTCGCGTATTCGATGAAAAAGGAGAAATTTTCGCCAGCTTATACATGGGGCGCGATGTCACCGAGGAGAAAAATATCGAACGCCAGATGATTATGCTTGAGCGCATGGCCACCCGTGGCGAAATGGCCGCCGAGATTGCTCATGAATTGAACAACTATCTTTCTATAGTATTCGGCAACCTTGAGCTTCTGGAAATGGAAATGCAAATGGGCAATATAGATAACGCGCCCAAGAAAATCAAATCGATGAAGGATGGACTCGATAGAATAACGAAATTTACTGAAGGCTTGATGATGTATTCGCGGCCAGCATCCAAAAAAGAACGATTCGATTTAAACGCTTTCTTGGAAAATGAGCTGTTCTTTATATGTTCGCAGAATCGTTTTGACGGCGTCGATTTTGAATATGATTTCGATCGTCGGTTGCCCGATATCACCGCCGACAAGAGCCAGATTCAACAGGCAATCATGAACCTGCTCAACAATGCGGCCGACGCCATGATTTCCAACGCTAAAGGCAATAAAAAGATAATCCTCAGGACCCAATACGCTGAAGACGCGCACACGGTCAGAATATCGGTAATTGATAATGGCGTTGGGTTTACCGATGAAAGTTTGAGCAAGGTTTTTCGTCAGCATTTTACCAGCAAAGAAAGCGGTCATGGTTTCGGCCTTCTGGCGGTGAAGCGAGTGATAAAAAATCACGGCGGTAAAGTCTGGGCGGAACGCAACCCCCTGGGAGGGGCGATATTCAATATAGAGTTCCCCGTTATCGTAGAGGAGAAGTCTCAGGTCGCGGTTCCGCAAATTGGATAGTTGCGATGGACATATTATTTCTATTGATTCTTGGTCATTTAATTGGCGACTATGCCCTTCAAACCGATTACATGGCCGCCCAGAAGAAAAATTCCAAGCTTGTTTTGTCATATCACGTGGCGGTTTACACGCTTTGTATCTGGGCCGCTTTCATCGTCTATTCGTTGATATATCGACCGGGCTTTTTCATTTCGCGTCCCACGACGGGATTTTTAGTCGTGCTTTTTATCCAGCACTGGTTGCAAGATTTTCTTAAGGGACGATACAATAACGGTTCGAAACAACTGTATTATTTTGACCAAGTACTACATATAATAATGCTTTATCTTTATAGAATACTGATTTTTAAATAATAATCTATGGGTAAGAAAATTGCCGTAGAACATTATCTTCCACTTCTTTCCAACACTCTTATCGAGCTGAGTTTAAATCCTGTCGCTCGCAACGATAGAATAACAATTTCGGGAAGCTTATTGTTTGCGGATTTATCGGGATTTACGGCAATGTCGGAAAAATTGGCGGCTTTGGGACGGGCCGGAGGAGAACGGCTGGCCCAGATAATAAACGGTTGTTTCGACCCGCTGCTTGACATTGTCGAAAAATATAATGGCGATATTATCAAATTTGGCGGGGACGCTTTCTTGGCGCTGTTTGAAAGGGGCGAACATGCCCGAATCGCCTGTCTTTGCGGTATCGAGTTAATCAATTGGGTGAACGAAAATGGATTGATATCCACGCCGGTCGGCGAGTTCAAATTGGGAATTCATGCCGGTGTCAGCACGGGCGATATTTATAATCTCGACATCGGGGGAACAAAAGGGCATCGAGAACATCTTTTCTGTGGGGAAACCGTCGAGCAGGCCTACGCGGCGGCCGATATGGCCGAACTCGGGCAACTGGCGGTTACGGTCCGAACGGCGGAATGTCTGCACGATGACGAAAAAATCGCAATCAACGAGAGATATTTTTTCTGCAAACCGCCGCTGCATATTCCAAAAGACATTGATAGATTAAAATCATTCCGTAAAGATACCGGGCAAATGAAGAATCCGGGCGATTACATAATCACAAATCTTGATTCGTTGTTGGAATCCAACCAGGGCAGGATTGAGGGGGAACACAGGATAATCACCAATCTTTTTATCGGGATAAACAGTCTCCGGGCAAACCTGGAGGATCGTATCGAGCGAGCGATACCCGCGGTAAATTACTATTTCGCGGCAATTAACGAGATAATCGAAAAACATCAAGGCGTAATAGCGCGTCTCGATTCGAGTTCAAGTTCGGAAAAGATGCTGGTATTTTTCGGGGCGCCGAAGAGTTCGGGACAGGATACTCAAAATTGTCTCAGAGCCGTTTTGGAAATAGAATCGCGGCTGGCCGAATTGAATAAGAATTTCGCCGTCCCGATAAAACATCGATATGGCGTTAATACCGGTCTATGTTTTGTGGGGGCCGTCGGCGGCTCCAAACGTTACGAATATACGGCGATGGGCGATGCTATTAATCTAGCGGCCCGGTTGATGGGTAAAGCCGAATACGGCGAGATTCTTGTCGGCGAACAAACGATAAAAATCGCCGGAAAAGGGTTCGCCACAACCGATTATGGGGAAATCACCGTCAAAGGGAAACGAGAACCGGTGCATGTATATCGTCTGAGCGGGGAAACGGTAAATCAAATCGAAAACGAGGAAATGATCGGCCGTGAAGATGAATATAAGCAAGCTCAAGCGTTTATTCAGGAGATAAAAGATCGTCGTAAATCATATTTGTTGATTTACGGGGAGGCGGGCGCCGGCAAATCGTTGTTTTGTTCCAAAACAATCGCGCTCGCCCAACAATCGGGTATCCATATTGCCAGGGGCAATTGTTATAAACACGCTGGTTTGACCCCATACGAACCGATAAAAGAAGCGCTTCAGTCGTTGCTGGGGTTATCCGATCGGGCCGCCGTCAAACAACGCCGAATGGTATTATCCGAGTATCTTAAGTCGTTCGGCGAAAGCGAATGGGAACCGCTGTTGGCGCCATTGTTTGGTTATAGCCTGCCGATTCCGCCGCAATTGATGACTATACCGGAAGAGATTAAAAAAAGCAAGACGCAGGAGATAATATGTCGGTTGGTCGTCGAAGTTAACCGAAAAAAAGTGTCGCTGCTTATATTCGATGATGCACAATGGATTGACAGCGCATCGTATGAATTGATTAAAGCGCTTATGGCGGCGCCGAATTCTCCGGCGATAATATTCATAACAAGGCCCGGCGATATTTGTGATAATATAAAGACTCTCGTGTCGTCAGGACAAATCGAGCTGGGACCGCTGACCGAACCGAATGCGCGGAAACTGTTCCTATGGGCGCTTGATGGGATAATTCCGGAAGAACAGATAATCCAGCGGGCTATCGAGAAATCGGGCGGCAATCCGTTTTATCTGGAAGAAGTGGCCAAAGCTTTCAAGGAATTGGGACCCGAACGTTTCGCCAGCGGCGAAAATATTCCAGCCGGAATCGAGTCGGTAATTACGGCGCGTATCGATAATCTCGGCGAAACAGTAAAGAAAACTCTTCGCGCGGCCAGCGTAATCGGAAGAGTATTCGCTTTCAAGGCCCTGTGCGCTTTATTCGATAATAGGAATTATTCGACCACATTGAGAAAACATCTTGAGGAGTTAAATCAGCTTGACCTAACGCCGTTGGAACGCCGCCAGCCGATATTAGAGTATATTTTTAAACATATACTTACTCAGGAGGTCGCTTATAACGGACTTTCTTATACGAGTCGTCAAGCGCTGCATTTAAAAGCGGCCGATTATTTCGCCGGACAACCGCGTTTTTGTCGGAATCATCCTGAACTACCGGCTCGCCATTACCTTCTGGCCGGACAGGATTTAAAAGCTTTGCCGTATTTATATGATGCTGCAGTCAAAGCCGCCGGTCAGTTCGCCAATAAGGAGGCTATCAGTCATTTTACCAGCGCCATTGAAATAGCGCGCAAATACGATGATATTAACTATCTTGTAAAATCCACTCGGGGCCGCGGAAATTTGGCCAAACAGACTAGCGACTATGGCGGGGCAATCGCCGACTTTATCTGGATTAAGGAGAATGCCGTTTCGGTTGACGATAAGATAGACGCTCTTAAAAATTTAGCTGAAATTTATAGGATAACGAACGACTATGAACGATCAGATGGAATTCTTGATGAATTATTGGATACCAGCCCAGACAATCCCAGCGTCTTGGCGTTTTGCCAAAATAGTAGAGCGGAAATACTAAGGCGTAAAGGGAAACTACCGGCCGCCAGGGCAATACTTGCCGAAGCCGAAAAGGTAATCAGAAGCGGAAAGGTCAACGCCGACATTCAGGCGACCGTTTACAACCATTTGGGAATATGTCTGTGGAGCATGGGGAACCTCGCGGAATCGGTTGAATATTATAAAAAAGCTTTGACGCTTTACCGCAAACTGAAAGACCTTAACGGCCAGTCGAAAGTGATTAATAATCTGGGCATCATAAGCGACAAAATGGGCAAACTTGACCGAGCAACCCGGGCCTATCAAAAAGCCGAAAAGATTTTCCAGCGAATCGGCGCCACTCGTTCCCAGGCCTGCGCTTGCGCCAATCTGGGCACCATTTATGGTCCCCGCGGTTTATTTTCGGGGGCAATCTCGAAAATTATGGAGGCGATGCAGATTTTCGAAAGAATAGGAGACCAGCGCGCTTACGCGTTCGCTATCGGAGATCTCGGATATACCTACTACGCCATGGGTGAATATGATTCGGCGGAATCACACTTTAAAAAAGCTATCGATCTCGGGAAAAGACTGGCCGACGACGAATTTACTTTGGAAAACGAAATGCGGTTGGCCAGATTGTATCTTTTGCTCGATAAGCCCCTGAATATATCGGTTGATGAATTGATTAAAAAAGCTGAAGAGGTCGGCGCCTTGGAGTTGAAAGTTAAAAGCAGACTAATCGGATGCTGGCAACAATTGAATCGCGGTGACTTTAAGGGCCTTAAAGACAGCCTCGCGAAAATTGTTCTTTATCAGGGTCTCGATGACTTCCCTGAGATAATTATTGAATTGGCGAAACTTCAGACCATATCAAAATTAAAAGAGGGCGAAAGATCGGAGGCCATTGCTATTTTCAAGAAAGCGGTAAAAAACAGCTTGAATAGGAACCTGGCGATTCACCTGGGAGAATTGGTCGTGATAGGCCGGGCGCTCCAGATATATGAAAATATCCCGACAAACGTAAAGAACAAAATAGAAACTGTATTATCTCGATTGGACGGGGCGCATGTCAATTCAGCTTTCCGTCAATTCCGTTTGCAAATCGAAAATAAAATCGTCGGCGCGAAACAGTCGGCAGGCATTTTGTGCGAACCGCGCGACAATAATAAAATTCCTGTCGAACCTCTCTTTTGCTGATTTCAGTCCGCGATATTATTTCGGCATTTCAACGAAAAAACACAAGGCCGCCCAGCCTGACCGGGCGGCCTTCATTAATTTGGAGCGTGGCGAAAGACTACCTTTCGACGGGCACTATTTCAATGCGGCGATTTTTAGCTCGTCCTTCGGGCGTATCATTGGTATCGATAAATTCCGATTCGCCATAACCGCTGGCGGTCATTCTATCGGCGGCTATCCCCTGCGCCTGAAGATATTTCTGAATAGCCTCAGCTCTTGCCTGGGAAATCTTGAGATTGGTTCTGGCAGAACCAAGCGCATCGGTAAACCCCTTGATTTCGATTTTGAGGTTTGGATACGCTTTGAGGCTAATCGCAAGAGAATCCAGCGCCGATTTGGCCGCATCATCGGGTTCGACCGAATTGGGGGCATAGTTGATATTCAGCGTTATTTTAGCCGTAAACGGTTTCGCAACCGGGCATCCGAACAAATCGACTTTTATTCCGGCGGGGGAATCAGGGCATTTATCGAGGCCATCAGGAACACCATCGTTATCGCTATCAAGCGCCACCCCATCGATATCAACTTTGGCCCCTTTGGGAGTATCGGGTTGTTTGTCTTTGTAGTCGGCAACGCCGTCGCCGTCCGAATCAAGCGGGCAGCCGGCGGCATCGACGGTAATCGCCGGCGGCGTATCGGGACATTTGTCGATTCCATCAAAAACGCCGTCTTTATCGGAATCGAGCGGGCATCCGGTAATATCCACCAATGCATTTTGAGGCGTGTTGGGGCATTGGTCGATGCCATCATAAACACCATCTTTGTCGGAATCGAGCGGGCATCCATATTGGTCCACGATTGCTCCCAAGGGAGTATTGGGGCATTGGTCATATTTATCTTTGACTTTGTCTTTATCGGTATCTTTCGAGGTGCCGAAGAAATAAGTCAGTCCGATTCCCGGTTCCAATGTCGCCACAAACGGGCGCATTTTGATTTGGCTGTAATCGTCAATTTCCAGCCAGCCGGAATCCACGTCATTGGATAAATTTGCGAATATGTAAGAAAATTTCGCACCAATATCGAAGGCTAATTTTTCGCCTATCCAAAAATTAAATCCGGTACCGATTTTACCGCTTATTTCTTTTGATGAGAACTGCTCGTTGCTTTCCAAATCCTCGATGCTTACAATATCAAGTCCAATTCCAGCCAAAAGGTAAGGTTGAACATTGCTTTGGGGTAGAAAGTAGAGCTGTCCGGTTAAGTCGATCGGTATCGTTTTAAGTTTGGTTGCCGCCCCTTCTTTTTTAAAAAGCTTGAATGACTGGTCATCGGTAGCATCGGGGGCGTCGTAGGTGTACCAATATCCTCCCGATAAACCCATCACGAGGTTTTTTGTAAGACCATATTTCAGTTCAAGGTTTCCGCCAAGCCCCATCATAAAAGGTTCGTAAGTGCCGCTGGATTTTTTAAATTCGGAACCTTTGATTATCGGTGAAAACAATGGTCCCCGCAATCCGACCCCGAAGCGGCCGTTCCATTCCAGGGCCATGACGGAAACTGACAACACAAGAACAAGAATCATGGTTGCCGTAATCGTTCGATTCATACTTCCCTCCTCGCCGAAATCCTTGATAATGAATTGTCTCGCCAATCAATAATAATATCGGCGTAACCACGTAGATTTCTATCGGTTAAAATTTATCAATCCCCTGCCAATTCCGGATAATAACCGGTCACTTTCTTAATATCAATAAGCGATATAATATAATCATATTTAGATTTAAGCAACCCCAACTCGGCCAGAGCCAGATTGTTTTCGACATCCAAAAAATCCATCATGGTGATATCGCCTATTTCCAATCTCTTTTGGGCGATTACCATCGCTTTTTGGGCTAATTCTATCGACTTGTTTTGGATATCGAGCTTTAAACGAAGGTTTTGAGAGGCCAGAAACTGGTTTTTAACTTGCGTCGAGATAGTTTTTTTGTGTTCGGCGCTGGAAAGCCCGGCGGCCTTGATTAGGCAATCGTCTCTGCGGATTTCAGCCCTTCGACCAAAACCGTCAAATATCAACCAATTAAGGTTTATACCGAACGCATAGTTGCCTTTTATCTCATCGATATCGGGCTGATTGCCATTCCGCCAAGCATACGATGTATAAAGTGATATGGTCGGGAAATACAGGCTTTTAGCTAAACGATAGGCGCTTTTCGCTCGGGCTATCCCGTTTTCTGAATCCAGATAATCCTCGCGCCACATAAAGGCTTGTTGCCAATCGGAAGCGTCTGGAACCGGCAACAGACTAAAATCGAGACTATCGCTGAGCGGCGGGATTTGGCTTTCCGGCATGTTTAATATCTTGGCTAAATTCATGCGGCTTGAGGCCAGGGAATTGGTCATTTCTATGACGGCCGAACGATAATTTTCTTGTCGAAACCGCGTTTGCAAGACTTCATATTCCGAAACGAATCCTTTGTCAAAGCGGTTTTCTACCAGATTAGCTATTTTATCGAAACGGTCGGCTTCCGATTGAAGAAGGCGTAGACTCTGGTCAGCAAACACTACGGCGAAATAATATCGGCAGGCCATATCGACGATATTCTTGCGCGTGGCTCCATAACGAAGTTCATCGGAACGATTACCGACGCGGGCAATCTCCACGGCGGCCGGCCTTCTGCCGAAAGTAAACAATTCTCCCGATACAGTTAAACCAACATTGAATGGGTTGCGAGGAGCGACCTGGATTTTCTTGTCTCCGATAGGCTGTGGCAAGGCGAGAGTCATTTCATTTATCAGCGAATTTCGCGAATAGCCTCCCGAGAGCGCCAACTTTGGGTAATACTCGGCGCGGGCTTTGGCGATATCGTTGCGAGAGGCGTCATATATAATCCGAGCGGCTTCAACATTATTGTCGTTTTTCAGGGCCAACGAGACGGCGTCTTTCAGGCTAAGGTTCAAAGGCTCGGATTGCGCCCAGGCCAAGGATAAGAAAATCACCGTAACAATACCAATCACCTTTAACAGAAACAATCGCCGAAATTGACAAACTACACAGTTCATAATCATGGGGCATATTATAGAATTTATAAATATGGTTCTCAAGTTATTTTAATAAATGATTCTGTGCGCGATCCGGTCGAAATGTATTTGACCGGTTTACCCACTATACGCTCAATAAATGATATATAATTCATGGCGTTTGGCGGAAGCTTGTTTTGATTGCGGCAGTCCGAAGTGTTATCTTTCCATCCGGGAATCGTCTCATAAATCGGCACCGCTTTTTCCATAAATCCGCAATGTAACGGCGGAAAATCATATCGATTGCCATTTACCTGATGAGCGACGCAGACATTTATCAAATCAAGGCCGTCCAATACGTCAAGTTTGGTCACAATTAAACCATCAACGCCGGACATATAAGCCGCCCTTTTTACGATAGCCAAATCAAGCCAGCCCGTGCGGCGGGGACGGCCGGTGGTGGAGCCGAATTCGTTGCCTTTTTGACGGATTTGGTCGCCAAGGGAATCGGTCAATTCACTCGGGAAAGGACCGTTACCGACCCGCGTTGTATAAGCTTTCATCACGCCCAACACTTCTCCCTGACTCCCCGGAGGAATCCCCAAACCGCTGAACAAACCGCCGATATTCGTGCTCGAAGATGTCACATAGGGGTAGGTTCCCAAGCCGATATCCAACAAAGCCCCTTGGGCTCCCTCAAAGAGAATCTTTTTTCTTGAATCCATGGCGGTCTTAAGTTCGGACGTGACATCGCCTATCATTTTCGCCCAGGACTCGGCGTATGACGATAAATAATCGTAGAGGTAATCGGGGCAAAGAAGCTGTCTGTCGCCGACTGCCGTCAATTGAGCCGCCTTACGGTTGACATAGTTTTCAACACGGGTTCGCAAGCGGCGGCTGTCCAGTAAATCGCCCGCGGTAATTCCAATCCGGTCGGCTTTATCGGCGTAGGCCGGGCCGATTCCGCGAAGCGTCGTCGAAATTGCTTTTTTACTATCCAATTCTTCCAGATATTTATCCCAGGCTTTATGATGAGGCAATACCAGATGAGTGGAAAAATCTATCATAAGCCGACCGGTTATATCGACACCTTGTTTCTGAACCGCGCCGATTTCATCGGTTAATCCAGCGGGGTCGCAGACTACCCCGCCGCCGATAAAGCATTTGACGTCCGGATGAAGAATTCCGGTAGGTAACAAATGTAATATGATTTTTCCTTTTTCGGTAACCACGGTGTGACCGGCATTGGCGCCCCCGCCGAAACGAACCGCAATATCGACATTTTGACAAAAATAGTCGACGACTTTGCCTTTGCCCTCGTCCCCCCATTGCATCCCGATAATGGTTATATTTTCTGATTTCATTTTCTCAACATTTCTATTATTTTTTTGCGTATATCATTGACGCCGGCACCATCGACCGCCGAAAATAATACTATATCTTTCGGCGAACAGTTTAATCGATCCAGCGTGTCGGTGTAAACATTTTTCTTTTCCTGATTCGAGAGTTTATCCGACTTGGAAAGCACCCAGAAAAAACGACTATACGGAGCCCGGATATAATTAATCAGTTCCAGGTCGTCAGCAGTCAATCCACGGCGGCTGTCGATTACATGAATCACGCCTTTTATTGTTTTGGTGTGTTCAATATACAAATCTATCAGGTTGCGCCAGGCAAGTTGCTCTTGTTTTGAGACTCGGGCGAAACCATACCCGGGCAAATCGACAAAGTAACAGCGCCGGTCGATTTCGTAAAAATTCAATGCGCGGGTTTTACCTGGTGTTTTGGCCACATGAGCCAAGTTTTTGCGATTTAAGATACGATTAATAAGGCTGGATTTTCCGACGTTGGAGCGCCCGGCGAATACTATCTGCGGAAAACCATCCAGGGGCAGTTGTTCAATTTGATAGAAAGAGCCGATAAAAACCGCATTGGAAAGTTCCATAAATTCTATAACACGGGGTTTTTCAAAATCCGCGGCATCGGAAAAAAGTCAAGCGGTTTTGCGCCCAGCGCCCAATATGAATCGGGGTTCGGCTTTGTTGACAATTACATCTTTCGTGATAATACACTTATCGAGGTTTTTGCGGGATGGGGCTTCATACATAATTTCCATCATGGCCGATTCCAATATCGACCGCAAAGCGCGGGCTCCGGTACCTCGGTTGATAGCGATCTGGGCAATCGCTTCGATAGCCTCATCCTCAAAAACCAGTTCGACATTTTCCAGGCGGAAATACTCTTGATATTGTTTTATAAGAGCGTTTTTGGGTTTGGTTAAAATAGATTTCAGAGCGTTAAGATCCAACTCTTCCAGAGCGCAAATAACCGGAAGGCGTCCGATGATTTCGGGGATTAGGCCGAATTTCAATAAATCTTCGTATTCAACTTGAGACAGCAATTCTCCGGCGCTCTTTTTGATACCGACCGCGTCGGATTTAAAGCCGATAATTTTTTTGCCTAATCGGCGGGCGACAATTTTATCAAGATCGACGAAAGCTCCGCCGCAGATAAAAAGTATGTTGTGGGTGTCGATATGAATAAGCTCTTGTTCCGGATGTTTACGCCCACCTTTGGGGGGAACGGCGGAAATCGTTCCCTCCAAAATTTTAAGTAATCCCTGCTGGACCCCCTCGCCTGATACATCTCTTGTTATAGAAGGCGAATCCATTTTGCGGGCGATTTTATCGATTTCGTCTATATACACTATCCCTATTTGGGCCGCTTTGACATCGTAATCAGCGGCCTGTAGAAGCCTCACAAGGACGTTCTCGACATCCTCGCCGACATAGCCGGCCTCCGTAAGTGTGGTGGCATCAGCAATAGTAAAAGGCACTTGAAGCATTTTGGCCAGTGTTTGCGCCAGGAGCGTTTTACCGGTTCCCGTCGGTCCTATCATCAAAATATTGGCCTTTTCGAGCTTGATATCGCTTGACGCTTTCGGCGGATTCATAATCCGCTTGTAATGATTATAGACCGCCACCGCCAGAGTTTTTTTTGCCTTATCCTGTCCGATTACAAAATCATCGAGGAATGCTTTAATCTGAGCGGGGGTCGGAACATTAATATCGGGAGGCCGATATTTTCTATCGGATAAGATATTGTTGCATATTTTCAAACAATCGGAGCAAATTGACGCTTCGGGCGAACTGACCATTTGGACATTTCTGTCGGCCGGGCGCCCACAGAAACTACAATACTCTCTATGGGCATGGGAGCTCCGATTAGAATCACCTTTTTTAGGCATAAAGCCAACTTCCGTTTATTTAAAAAACATATTTTACGTGCGATTATTTCGCTTTGCGTTCGAATACTTCGTCAACCAAGTGGTACTCTTTAGCCTCATCGGCCGACATATAATAGTCGCGGTCGGTATCTTTATAGATTTTTTCTATCGGCTGACCGGTATGTTTGGATAAAATTTGATTAAGCGATTCTTTTGTTTTCATCATTTCTCTAGCGTGGATTTCTATATCCGATGCCTGACCCTGGAAACCGCCCCAGGGTTGATGAATCAAAATACGCGAATTTTTAAGGGCAGCCCGTTTTCCTGGAGTGCCGGCGGCTAGTAAAACCGCGGCCATTGAAGCGGCCAATCCGACGCAGGTGGTGTTTATGTCGGGTTTGATATATTGCATTGTATCGTAGATAGCCAGCCCGGCTGTAACTTGCCCTCCCGGCGAATTAATATAAAGGAATATATCTTTTTCGGTATCCTCGGCCGCCAAAAACAATAATTGCGCCACAACCAGATTGGCGACCGTATCGTCAATAGGCGTGCCAATAAATACAATACGGTCTTTCAGCAAACGTGAATAAATATCATAAGCGCGCTCGCCGCGGCCGGTTTGTTCAACTACAATCGGGACTAACATTTGGTTGCGTGGATCATTTTTCGACATATCGAATCCCTCCTAATTCGCAATCGTAATATTCTGCATTATGAAATCAAGAACTTTTTGTTCCAGAATCGAATCATCGATATCATCCATCCGGCGGGCCCTGCCAAGGCTTTCGCGAGCCTGCTCTTCGGTGATATTATACGCTCTCGCGAAATCTCTAACCCATTCGGCCCTGTCCTCTTCACTTACATTAATCTTCTCGGCTTTGGCGATTTCGTAATAGATAAACTGCCAGCGTAAGCTGTTTTCGCCGACCGGTCGATAAGTTTGCCTCAATTTTAATTCATCGACATCTTTGTATCGTTTCTTGAAATCCTCCGTAACAGATTGTAAATAACGCTCAATCATCGATTCCGGCACATCGAATTTATTGGCCTCAACGATAATTTTAATAATATCGTTCCGGACAATCAGGTCGGCGTCTTTATTGGCCTTCTTTACCAACATTTCCTTAACGGACGTTCTTAAGGCGGCCAAATCGGCCGTATTGGGAAATCTTCTGGCGAAATCATCATCCAACGGAGGTAGTTTTTTCTCTTTAACCTCTTTAACGATAACGAGATATTTGACTTTATAGCCCGCTAATTTTTCTTCCCCATAATCCTGCGGATAGACAACCTCGATTTCTTTCATTTCGCCTATTGAGGAGCCCCGCAGACCCTCTTTGAATTCCTTCAAAACATCTTCCGCGCCCAGTTCGATTTCGACGTTTTCGGTTTTTTCTTCCTTAGACCCGTTTGGGAGCTCCGATTTTCGAATTAAATCCACAATCAGCAAATCGTCGTCATGGCATTTACGATCGACCGGAATATATTCGGCCGAGCGGTCACGAAGGGTTTTCAGGTAGGTTTCGACATCCGTGTCAGTGACCTCCCGAACAGAACGTTTAACCTTAAATCCTTTGTAGTTATTTAAGGTGAATTCCGGTTTTATCTCCAGTTCGGCGCGGAATTTTAGCGGTTTTCCATATTCAAATTCCATATTGGATATTTTGGGACGGGAAATCGGATAAAGGTTTTCCTGAGTCAGGGCCTCCTTGACAGCTTTGTCAACTAATTCATCGATAACATCGGCTTTGATAGAATCGCCGTATCTTTTCTTAACAAGGTCCATCGGGGCCTTGCCGGGCCTGAATCCAGGGATATTGGCTTTGGCGCGAAAAAGGTTATATTGGTTTTCAAATTCAGCGGAGACCTCGTTTTCGGGTATCTCGATTTCGAGGATCCGTTTGCAATTTGGTTCGACTTTAAGCGTTACGTTTACCATTGGACCTTCTTTGGGTAAATATTTAATTGGTTTCCTGTTCCTATATTGCCATTCCGGCTAATAAAACAACCGTCCGGCATCGCCGGACCGGCCGGAAAATTCTATGCGAAAGGGGGGATTTGAACCCCCACCCCTTGCGGGACTGGATCCTAAGTCCAGCGCGTCTGCCAGTTCCGCCACTCTCGCATTATCTTAAACCCTTGCGGGATGTAAGATCCTTGGTTGTACAAAAAATATCCGTTAAAAAACTTCAGCGATTGCACTGTTTTGTACTTATTATCAGGACCGAGATATCTCAAAGTCGCATTTGTTGTCTTGTGCCCTAACAGCTCATCAACCGTTGACAGGTCAACCCCCGACATAGTCCAGTGTCCGGCAAATGTATCACGCAAGTCATGAAAGGTAAAGTCCGGGATTCCCAGCCCCTTCGCGGTATTAACGAATCCGGTTTTTGTGCTTTTAAGGCATGTTCCATCATTTCCGTAAAAAATGCAATCGGAATCAGCTATCAAAGAACGCAATTCATCATAAACCGGATCTATCATCGGGTTTTCTCTCATCTCACCATTCTTTGTGTTTTAAAAAATATAATTCTGAGGTAAAAATCAACATCTTCTTATACCGGTGACAATTACGGTGATTGTACGATCGGACCCGATGGCGTCGCGAATCCGGCCACTATCAAGATATTGGTCTTCTTACCAGTTATTTTTCCTTTTGAATAAAGCCATCGTTATTCCTCATCCTAATTGGCA
>JAAYTW010000294.1 GCA_012517955.1 Candidatus Zixiibacteriota bacterium
CGGTTTACAATATCGGCGAAAGGGTGGAGGGCTACACGAATTTTCTCTGGATGATTTTAATGGCGCTGGTCGTAAAACTGGGCGGGTCGCCGTTGCTCTGGTCGCGCCTTTTGGCGGCCTGTTTTTCGTCCGCGACCTTGATATTGTTCCTATATTGTGTCCACCGCGATTCTTATCGTAATAGATTCATCGGATTCATATTCGTTCTTTTTCTGGTTTTTTCCTCGCCTTTCATAGTCTGGTCGTCGGGTGGATTAGAAACAGCTGCTTTTAGTTTTTTTATTTTTGCCGCGATTTTATCTTTCACTGAATCAATAAAAGGAAGCAACGGCCGTGTTCTTATTCTCTCCTCCATATTGTTTTCCCTTTCTTCGCTGACTCGTCCGGAGGGAATCATCGCATTCTGTTTGGCGTTGGGCTTTTTGCTTGTGGCTTTAGTATTGGCCAAAACCTCGCCGGCTCAGGTTTTAAAATTCGTATTGCCGTTCATAGTACTCTATGGCGTTTATTTTATCTGGAGATTCAGCTATTATGGCAAGATGTTTCCCAATACGTTTTATATCAAAGAACCCTCGTCCTTGTTATTGCCGCTGGGGATACAATATTATAAGCGGTTTTTAATCGGATGCCCTATTTGGATCCCACTTATACCAGCCTTGATTGCGGGGATTCGGGCGCGATTGCGCGGACTTTTACTGGGAGACTATTTTATCGCTGCCTTCTTTCTGGTGTACTCGTGCTATGTGATTTATATCGGCGGCGATTTCATGGATCTCTGGCGTTTTATTATGCCGCTTTTGGCGCCTTTTTTCCTGGCGCTGTATCATTTGGGTTCATGCCTGACCGATAATCGTTTATCCGGGTATGAAGCGGTCGCGTTCACCGCTGCCTTTGTGATTTTTGCCGCCGCAAATATCAATTCGATTAATAACAGCTTGGCGATATCCTATGACTATAATGTGGATTCAATCGGGGCCCTGCGCAATTATTTTAAACAGTGGAGCAGCGTCGGAAAGCTTATAAGGGAAATCGGCAATCCTTCCGATACGATCGCCGTTACCGCCGCCGGAATAATTCCGTATTATACGGACATGTATACTATCGATATGTATGGCCTGGAAGCGGCCGACTTATCCAAATATGGTCATTTGGAACATTTCACGCGGCCGGGACATCGTATGACAATCTCCTTAAAATACCTTTATGACAATAAACCTCATTATATGATTGCTCATCCGCTGATTACAGAGGGCCAGCCGCGCTATTTTCCGTACAGCCAGGCCCAGGATTTATACCCGGTATTGCTTAAAGAGTACAGCGCTGTTAGTATCGCATTGCCCGATATACCGGGATACTATTTCAATTTTCGCGTGCGTAACGATATAGTTGGTAAGATTAACAGGGAAAAGAAAATTTACAAAGTCGATTATTGGAGCGAGTATTAATTAATCCTTTCCCGTAACCTTCAACATGAACGCGTAAATAAATGCTTGCTCTTTCAGCTCGGTATATCTTCCCGAAACCCCGAAGTGCCCTTCGCCCATATTGATTTTCAGCAGAAGCAGGTTATTGTCGGTTTTCATGGCCCGAAGCTTGGCCGCCCATTTTGTCGGCTCCCAAAATCCTACTCGCGGATCGTTCATTCCTCCGGTTATGAGTAAATTGGGGTAAGCCTTATGTTCGACATTGTCATAAGGTGAGTAACTTTTTATATAGTCATAATATATTTTTTCTTTTGGATTTCCCCATTCCTCATATTCGGTTACCGTCAACGGCAGCGATGGATCCAGCATCGTGTTAAGCGCGTCCACGAACGGAACTTCGGCCACGACCGCTTTGAACAAATCCGGCCGCATATTGGTAACCGCGCCCATGACTAAGCCGCCGGCGCTGGCTCCGGTAATAATCAGATGTTCCTGCGATGTGTATTTACTCCTGATTAAATATTCCGCCGCCGCAATCAAATCCTCGAACGAATGCTTTTTATTTAGAAGCCGACCCTGTTCGTACCAAGACCTGCCCATTTCGTTGCCGCCGCGTATCTGGGCAATAGCATAGATAAAGCCTCTATCAAGCAGACTTAACCTGTTCGATGAAAACTCGGCATCGGTTGCTATTCCATATGCTCCATAGGTCTCCAGAAGAGCCGGGTTTTTGCCGTCTTTTTTGAAACCCGACTGTTTGTAAATAAGGGTCATCGGAATGAATACGCTATCACCGTTTTTGACGAAAATACGCTGTGATTCGTATTTTTTGGGGTTATATCCGGGAACATACCGTTGTTTGATGACTTTCAGCGAATCGTACTTCATATCATATTCGAATA
>JAAYTW010000295.1 GCA_012517955.1 Candidatus Zixiibacteriota bacterium
AAAATGCAACGCGATTCTATTTTAAAAAGTTTCATGCAGACCATAAAAGCGCTTTCAACTTTGATTGACCTTCGCTTTAAAGACGTCGGCAGTCACTCTCAAAGAATAGCCGCTTTTTCCAAACAAGTGCTTGCAGGATATAATCTTAGTCAGAAAGAATATCAGGACATCGTTGTGGCTGCGTTTTTGCATGATATCGGAAAAATCGGGCTGCCGGATAAAATTGTCAGTAAACAGCCGGCTGAAATGAACAAAACCGACCTTGAAGAATTGAGAAAGCATCCGATATTGGGTCAGAGCTGTATATTTTTTATTGAGGGATTCGAGGAAATAGGAAAAATGATCAGACATCACCACGAAAACTACGACGGCAGCGGATATCCTGATGGACTCACGGAGAATAAAATTCCTTTAGGGTCGAGGATTATTAGAATAGCGGATGCATTCGATAAAATAGCATTTAGCAAAGGATATCCGAGCGCGCGTTCCGTAAATGATGCTACCGCCCATCTCGTTCAGTATTCGGAATCATATTTCGATCCCATTCTTGTTAAAAAAATTATCGAGCTTGACATAGCCAAGCATTATATTTACGGGGAAAAAACAGAATCAAATATAATAAAGGTATTTGAGCTTGAGCCGGGAATGATTGTGGCTGGCGATATATATACGGGCAGCGGCATGTTTTTGCTTCCGAAGGGAGCGAAGCTATCCAGCGGCATGATTAAAAGATTGATAAAAATCGATAAGGTCGATCCGATTCCGATAGGGGTTCAGGTGTTATTGTCACCGACAAATTCAAAAGGGGTAAGTAATGGCACAGTTCAGCATATTACTAGTTGATGATTCTCCTGACATTATAAGCGCCTTGGTTCGCGCTTTTAAAAGCGAGGGTTACAAGATATTCACGGCCGGCTCGGTAAAGGCCGGGATGGAGATTTTGAAAAAGGAGAATATCGATTTGTTGATTTGCGATGAAAATATGCCGGGAATGCCGGGGATGGAATTAATCCGTTATGCCCGGCTTCACTATCCCCAGGTGGTGAGAATTATGTTGACCGGTCGGCTTGATTTGGAATTGGCCAAACTCGCCATAAATCAGGGAGAAGTATACCGATATTTTAACAAGCCCTGGGATGACTACGAATTGTTGCTTGCTGTCAGATATGCCCTGAAACAGAAAATGCTTGAAAGCAACTATCTCAAATTAAAACAGATTGCCGATAATCAGAATAAAATCCTGCAATCCCTGGAAAAGGAATATCCCGGAATTAGCAAAAAAGCCATGACCGATGACGGTTCCATTATTATCGAGGAATAATTCTATGAAGCAGATAATAACAGTTGACATTAATCAAGCGGCTCCGGGGATGGAATTAGCCGACGATTTGTTTAATCCGGCAAGTGATTTGGTACTTAGGGCCGGAACGATTTTGACGCAGAACACGATATCATTCGTTAAAAAGCAAATTGGAGAAGGCTGTATAAAGGTGGTGCTTAATCCCGTTGAACAACCAGCGCAGCCGAATGTTTGCGAGGCTGTAATACCGGCCGTCCAGCGGGAATTCGAATCAAATGTCGATAGAACGCTATCAATGATTCTTCATTATGATGAGGTGGCCCAGATTGCAGAAATTATCAAAAAAGTATATCGCGATCGCATGGTCAAAGGGGAGGCTTAAGGAGAGATTATGGACGATTTCGGTCTTATCTTAAAGAAAATCGTTGACTTGCCTTCGCCGCCAATTGTCGTGCAGCGACTTCAAGCGAGGATTGCAGAGCAGGATATATCAAGCAAAGAAGTGGCCAGTATTATAGAAATCGACCAGGCTTTTACCGCGCGGGTGTTGAGGTTGGTAAATTCGCCATTCTATGGATTTTCCCGTAAAATTGTTTCGGTGGAAGAAGCTATCACTATGCTGGGATTCAATACCGTGCATCAACTATTGCTTACGACCTCATTGCTCAATTCTTTCGAAATAAAGAATTCCGTGCGTAACCTTAATAAATTTTGGCTGTTCGTTCGGGGTTGGGGTGATTGCCCAACAATTATTATATAAAGAGAGCAAAGATCTCCGTAATGAAGTGTTTTTATGCGGTATATTGCATGATATTGGACGGATGATGTTAGTGAAAATAGATCCCAATAAATATGTTGCTTTTCAAGGAAATGGCCGCAAGGTAACGGATCTTGAAGCGGAAAATAAATTTTTCGGCATAGATCATCAGAAACTTGGCGAGATGTTGGCCCAAAAATGGAATTTTCCTGAAAGTATTATCATGGCTATATCAAGGCACCACGATCCTCCGGTTGACGATACATATGGAATGCTTATATCTGCTGTTAATATAGCCGACATGTTAGTCCATGCGCTTTCGATTGGCAACAGCGGTAGTTACTATATTTCGTCATTCTCGCAAGATGCCTGGCGAAAATTAGGACTCGAAATGTCACAACTGGAAAATATCTTGATAAAATCGTTGGATGAAATCGATAAGGTGACGGATTTGGTAAATGAACTTCGTAAAAAATAGAACCATTTCTATCATGTTTTCGTTGAAATTAAGACCAACGCGAGGTTCAATGAGATGTTATATTCGGTCGTGCTGAAGAAAAGCGAGGCTGAAAATAATAGAAGAAGCTTGTGATATTGGAGAATTTGGAGACCATTCGTTATATAGTATCTAAAAGTAGCTATCGCTGTTTTAACTTTTTGAAGCTAAATTTCCCGGTAGCCTGAATTATGTTTGCGAAGGATGGGAAAGAGATTTCTGTTTTAGTTTTATTTCCACCATTTCCATCTTCATCTTCGAACACATAGTAAACATCACCATCATTTCTGATTTTCCCAGATTCAGTTCTTACTTCGACTGAGTATCTGCAATGGGCAAGCGAATTTCGTAACCTCCTCTTTATGTAATCAACCTTTTCTTTGTTGCTGGTAAGCTTTTCATATGACGTTTCCGCAACCGTGAATTTTGCTAAAAAAGCCTCTTTTCCCTCATCAGAAGAAAGGAAATCATCAAGCAATTTTTTCTCCTGACCATAAACAAAATAGGCATACGCGCAAATTAATACGGACCCAGGATTTATTATTGACCACTTCAAATCCGCGGTTACGTATTGATAAAATTCGCGCATTGGTATCGGGCAATGATTTCCACATAACTGTGCTTGGTGAACAAAATGCCACATATTATTGACTCCTAGCAGAACCTCGTATGGGGAAAACTTTTTCATAAAGCACCTCCTGTTATTTAATATCGGTATTATTGACGTAGGAATTATTATTGTCTGCAAATATTGCGGCCCGGCTCAATTGATTGAGTACGGGGTTTCCGTATGTCGACCCACTATTTGAGGGAACTCCGAAGCAGGTTACCACCGCTCTACTCGACCGAGGACCAATCTGATCCCCTGATTCAACTGAAATTCTTCACGCCGGACTCAAACTGGACCTGGTATGCGATCGAATTCGACGGTGAAGACCTATTTTTCGGGCTTGTCATCGGATTTGAGGCCGAGCTGGGATACTTCAGACTTTCTGAGCTTCAGAACGTCAAAGGGCCTCTCGGCTTGCCAATTGAGAGAGATTTGTTCTTTTCGCCGGTTTCCTTTGTCACACATTCGCAAATCGACTGTGACTGATTAAGGAATCACACCCCGAGGGCTTGAGACTTGATCTTGAGCCCTTTTTTCTTAACTTGGAGATTGCCAAAATCCTTGACTTTCTGTCAGTTTGAGTGCATTTTGTCCGAGTTAAGCCCGGTTTAGGGCAATGAATGCCACTGGAACGATCTAGGTTGTTGTAGCCCGCATCCGCCGATATCCTAGCGGAGTGCGAGCCTTGCCTTA
>JAAYTW010000296.1 GCA_012517955.1 Candidatus Zixiibacteriota bacterium
GGAGTTAAAATCAACTATTGCGTAGGGGTTTAGCATGCTAAACCCCTACGGCTTAAGTCGAAGCAAATAATCACTTCAGGACTATTCAACAGCACCCTAAGAGAGCATGATTCAAATAGACGAAAAGAAAATATTCGAAACGCTCAAATCGCGCCAGAATAGGGATACCGGACGGATCCGTGCGACATTAGCCAAAGCCGCCGAAGCGCATGGACTTGAAGCTGAGGATATTGCGTGTTTGGTTGATATCAGCGCTCCCGATTTATTGGAAGAGTTATTCGTAACCGCCCGACAGGTCAAGGAACATATATACGGCAAGCGGTTGGTGATATTCGCGCCTCTTTATATTTCCAATATGTGCGCCAACGAATGCGTTTACTGCGCTTTTCGCGCGCGTAATAAGGAGGTTAAAAGGCGGGCCTTAACCCAGAATGAAATCGCATCCGAGACAAGAGCCTTAATCGATCAGGGCCATAAGCGAGTTCTTCTGGTTGCCGGCGAATCTTATCCCAAAGAGGGATTCGATTATATCTTAAAATCAATCGATACGGTGTATTCGGTCAAGCACGATAAAGGTGAAATCCGCCGTCTTAACGTCAATATCGCCCCGCTTTCAGTCGATGAATTCAGGCGTTTGAAAGAACACAATATCGGCACATATCAAATATTCCAAGAAACCTATCATCATGAAACATATAAGAAAGTCCATCTTGCCGGTAAAAAGGCCGACTATGATTGGCGAATCAGCAGTGTTGATAGAGCTATGGAAGCCGGTATCGATGATGTCGGTATTGGAGTATTGTTCGGCTTATTCGACTGGCGATTCGAAATTCTGGCTATGTTACAGCATATCCGCCATCTTGAACAGCGATTCGGCGTTGGACCGCATACCTTAAGCGTACCGCGGTTGGAACCGGCTATCGGCTCTGATATAGCCTCGCATCCGCCGCATCCGATATCAGATATCGATTTCCGCAAAGTCGTGGCGATTTTACGTCTAGCCGTACCATATACCGGCATTATCATGTCAACCCGTGAGTCGGCTAATATCCGCCGAGAGACTTTCGCATTGGGAGTGTCGCAAATTTCGGCGGGAAGCCGCACCAACCCCGGCGGTTATGGCAGCGATGAGCGGTTCGAGGAAGCCCAGTTTTGTTTGGGTGACCATAGGTCGTTAGATGAAGTCATCAAAGATATCGCTCAACTGGGATATATCCCGTCGTTTTGCACCGCCTGTTATCGGCTTGGGCGCACCGGCAAAGATTTTATGGATATGGCTAAACCGGGAGATATCCGCGCTCACTGCGACCCTAACGCTCTTGGCACATTTCTTGAATATCTACTTGATTACGCTTCGCCGGATACCCGTGAAATCGGGGAACAAGCGATTAAGAATATTGTTGAAACTAAAAACGCGGCCGAGCGAGATCGGGCCGAAAAAATCCTCGCCAAAATAAAATCCGGCGAAAGAGACGTTTTCGTGTAATCAGTAAAAAAACAGGTTGCTTAAGATTCAATCGACTATAGGAAATACCCGATGCAAAAAACCCCGCGCGGGATGCGCCTTCACATAGGAATATTCGGGCGCCGAAATGTCGGCAAGTCAAGTCTATTAAACGCTCTAACCCGTCAGCAGGTATCGATTGTTTCGGAGATTGCCGGGACCACCACCGACCCGGTGGAAAAGCCGATGGAGTTTCTTCCTCTAGGGCCGGTTTTATTTGTCGATACCGCCGGGATCGATGATGAAGGTATCCTTGGGGAAATGCGGGTAAAGAAGACCCGCAAGGTTATCGATCGGGTCGATTTGGCGATATTGGTTCTGGCCGGCCAATGGGGGAAATTTGAACAACAAATCGTAGATGAGCTTAAATCGCGAAGTATCCCAATTATCGCGGCGATAAACAAAATCGATCAAGTCGAACCATCCGCCGAAACAATCAAAAATCTGGAATCTAACAATATCCGCTGGGTTAAGACCAGAGCCGACAAAGGCGAGGGCATCCTGGCGCTACGCGAATTGCTGCTTTCGGAAACTCCCGCCGACTTTTTGGAACCGCGCGGAATTTTATCCGATTTAGTGGGGCCGGGAGGGATGGCGGTTTTAGTTATTCCTATCGATAAAGAAGCCCCTAAAGGTAGACTGATACTTCCGCAGGTGCAATCAATCCGCGATTTGCTAGACCACGACGCAACCTGCGTTGTTACCACCGACAAGACACTCCGTATAGTATTCGAACAACTAAAGGTCCCGCCGAAATTAGTCGTCACCGATTCGCAGGCTTTCGAAAAAGTCAATGCCGATACGCCGCCCGATATCCCACTTACCGGATTTTCAGTGCTTTTTTCGCGATTCCGCGGCGATTTACTGGCACAGGTCGAGGGAACCCTGGCCGTCGATTCGCTAAAACCCGGCGACAGAATATTGGTCGCCGAAGCCTGTACGCATCACCCCATAGGTGATGATATCGGACGAGTGAAAATTCCTAATTGGTTGAATAAATATATTGGCGGTAAATTGGATTATACAACTATTCAGGGACATGATTTCCCCGAAGATGTGACTCCGTATAAATTGGTAATACATTGCGGCGCCTGCACGATTAATCGCAAAGAGGTGCTCAACCGGATTATACGTTGCCGGAATTCGGGAGTGCCGTTCACCAATTACGGTCTGGTAATCGCCTACAGTTTAGGTCTGTTTGAACGGGCCCTTGGGCCTTTTCCAGAGGCGCTGATGATTTATAATCAAGCGAAACAATCCGGTAAAATTAGAAAATAGAATTCGCCCATGAATATCCAATCGCGATTAACGGCCGATAATCTTAGCCGTGACGAGATAGTCACATGGCTTCGCGAGGAGAATCCCACGAAATTGGAGGTACTCTGGCAAGCGGCTGATGAATGCCGGAGGCAATCCGTTGGCGACGAGGTCCATCTACGCGGCCTTGTCGAAATCAGCAACCACTGCATAAGATCATGCGCCTACTGCGGAATTCGTTTCGACAATAAAAATATCACCAGATATCGGATGAACAACGATGAGATTTTCGATTGTGTAAAACAGGCGGTTGAATTCGGTTATGGCACGGTGGTTCTTCAAGCGGGCGAGGATTTGGGACTATCAAAAGAAAATATCGCCGCGCTGGTGACTCGTATTAAAAAAGAAACCCCGCTAGCGGTCACTTTAAGTCTCGGCGAACGCGATGTCGAAGAGCTATCGTATTGGAAAAAGGCCGGTGCCGATAGATATCTGCTTAGGTTTGAAACCTCGAACGAAGCGTTATACAAGAATATTCATCCACAAAGGCCGAATAAAACAGAATCAATCAGCCGAATCGACCTGTTGAAAGAAATCAAGAGATTGGGATACGAAACCGGCAGCGGCGTCTTAATCGGGATTCCCGGTCAAAGCTATGATGATTTAGCCCGCGATTTGGAATTATTTCGAGAACTTGATCTTGATATGATAGGGGTCGGCCCGTTTATTCCTCACCCCGACACGCCGTTAGGAAACGGAGCCGAAAATAATATCGTGCCGTTATCGCCGGAATCACAAGTCCCCAACTCCGAGTTGATGACCTATAAAGTGGTTGCCCTTTCTCGTTTGGTTTGTCCGCGCGCCAATATCCCCAGTACAACGGCGTTGGCAACTCTTAATCTTTCCGAGGGACGCGAGTTGGGACTTCTACGCGGCGCGAATGTTCTTATGCCGAATCTTACGCCGTCGCAATATCGAGTGCATTATGAAATCTACCCGGATAAAGCCTGTATCCGCGAAGATGCCAGGGAATATCACGACCGTCTAAAATTTAGAATTGAGGCTATCGGTCGCAAGATTGGAACCGGACAAGGCTCAGCGATTGGTTTTTCCCATAAATAATCCATGCATTTTACCGCATTACTAATAAAAAGGCGGCCCCTTTAAGACATGCTCAATTCCGAAGCCGCCTTTTCGTGGTGTTTATTCTATTTTATTCGCGGGCGATTGGCGGATTAGAGTTTTTTCTTAGCGCAGGTGGAGGAAAGAAGTGACAATAACTTATCGTCGTCGTGCCTTTGAAAAATGAAACCAGCCGCGTGATATCCGAACCCCTGAACTCGCAATTGCCGTTAACATCGCCGGCGACATATAAATAGCTGGATGTCGAATCCATATAACAACTGTCCGGCGGCTGCGGGCCGGTTCCCTTGAAATATCTTACACCATATGTCACATCACCGCCGATACGCAGGCCATCGCTATTGATATCGCCGGGCATATAACTGCAAGGAGGAGCCGCGATATTTGTATATGTTGTGCATTCCGGCGTCCAGCCATCGGTTTCCAGATTAAAGGCGCGATCTCTTGCTCGGGCTTTGAAAAAATACCTCATACCATTATGAGCCCCGTTGAACAGATAAGATAATGTATCGCGGTCAGAAAATATGTTGTACCAGCCGCTACCCGAATCGCACCATAAATCGTATCCGCTGATACCGCTTGATGGCGCCGAATCCTGAGCCACGTTCCAGGTTACCCAAAATGACGACGTCGTTGTTGTGTCTGGGGATGATGCAATTGTGCCCCATGGGACTTTGCGGTCAAGCATATAGCGGCGGATAGGCGTCCAACCGGACCAACCGGCCGCGTTGCCTGCGCGCATCCGCCAATAATAGTCCCCATCAGGGCGACCCGATAGCGAATACCCCCAATAATTATAAGCAATCGTGCTATCTTGGCCAAATGGCGATGATAAATCGAAATTGTCATCGAGTTGAACATGGTATTTGGAGGCACAATCGGTATAATACCAATTGCAGCCAAAATAGACCTGGTTATAAGCATAGCCATCATCCGGGCCATAGATAATTGGCATCGCCGGAGCCGTTGTAGTATCTACATCCATATAAAGCACCAGCATCGATTGGCCATAAGTATTGATGTTGTTGAGTATGACCTGTGTATTGCTGTTATTATAGTCTCTTGAGGATGGATTTGTGGTGTTACTAAAATTGTTATTAAAACCAGCCCGATATGGGTCATTCAAATCCATACCGTTGGTAAGATGCTCGAGGTGATACGCGTTATCCCCCTGTTCAAGCGCCACCATGTAATGGTATGCCGCGGGTTGTTCGGGCCACCACTGGCAATCTTTACCGGAATCACTCATAGCCTCATCTACATGATAAATTAACAGACCCGGAGCCGCCAAAGAGGTGTCGGTGAATCTCCAATCGCGATTTTCGACAAGGAAATACTGCTGGGATGATAAATTACCATAGGTCCATAGTCGATATACTTTAGAGCTGTCTTCGGCGTTCCATACCCAGACATCATGCGTATAACACGGAATGTTAACCACTGTTGAAAATCCAAGCTTCACCCGACAATAAGCATCCGGAAACGCCGGGCTGCTGCCCGCGAGGGTGTCCGTTCCACCGAGATTCCCGTTCCAGCTTCCATAAGCCATGAGCGACCAATATCCCAAACCATAGCTATTGCCACCATAACCGCCGTAATCGTATAAATCAGGTAATCCTAGTATATGCCCAAACTCATGGGCAAATACGCCAACGGTGAGGTCGTTAGGCGTATATCTGTATTCCGGGTCGACACAATAGTATTTTACATAGACACCATCGCGATATTGCGGGGTTATCTGCCACTTATGTGACCAGATATCGTATATATTAGATGACAATTCGCTTCCCCTGCCCGAATGGACTATAATGATTCCATCGACGGTATCATCGGCGTTATTGTCATAGTTGCTCAAGTTGATGTAGGGGTCAATCAGATTAAGCATGTCCTCGCACAAGCCCTGTGAGTTGTTGGGATATGTTCCCATTCCGTAGCTGTTTGTGCCGCCATTCACGGTATAATAGGCTTTGTTATGGGGAAGCGTAAACCAGCCGTTCGAGGAAGGTAAATTAACGGTAACCACAGTCAGCGAGCCGTACGAAACTCGATTATAATACTGCTTCAGTGAGGGCCCTCGATGGAATGTCTGGCCGAAAATCAGGCTATCGAACATCGTTCCCGCCGTAACGCCGGCTTGATCGGAAAACTGAACCAGCACAACGAGCAAATTAAAATTCGCCAGGCTCATTACGCCATGCAGAATTGGTTCTTTAGGGGCTTTATTAATGCCGATACTGCGCGCGTACCCCGGATCTCGCATATAAGGCGGAGCGACTATTTCCCCTTTATCAATCTTGAGCAAGTTTTGCGGATGTGGCGGCATCGCCGCGCCAATACCGAAAACTAAAAGCAATAAAATAAAAACCATAAACCATCGAGGCATATCTACCTCCTAGATTATTAGTGATGCTTAAATTTGAATGAACCTACATAATAAATATATATGTCAGTATTATTTGGTCAAGTAATAAAAAAACGGCTCCTTTTGGAGCCGTTCATAGAAGTAAACAGTGTCTATCTTATTAATTGCGGTGATTAACGATTATAGATCTATCTCTTAAAACCGGAGGCGGGAAAAAATGGCAGTAGGACAGTGACGCTGTTCCCTTGAAATAAGCTACTAAACGAGTGATGTCCGAGCCGCGGAATTCACAGTTGCCGTTGACATCGCCGGCAACATATAGATATGCGCCGGTGGAGTCCATGTAACAGCTATCTGAAGGCGGCGTACCCAATCCCTTGAAGAAACGCACCCCAAATGTAACATCACCGCCCATTCTTTGGCCATCGGAATTGATATCGCCAAGCATATAATCACAGCTGATACCCTCGATAACGACCAGCGTAACCGGTATCTGGATAGTGCTTCTGATTGGGTCATTGGAAGTCACCGTCACGATTCCCGGATAACTCCCGGGAGTTAAAGATGCGGCATTGAATGTGATAGCAACGCTATCTGTTAGCGATGGCGGCACCACGCCGCTGGTCGGCGTTTCGCCTATCCAGGGTTGATTATCAGTAATTTGGTAGTTTAAATCAATTACTCCAGAGTTCGATATCAGTAACTGATAACCCGACGTTCCGCCGGAGACTACAGTATCAACGATAGAACTTGTGTTTAAAATAATCGATGCCGCTTGCGAAGCCCCTACAAATAACGTCACCGGCACCGTTATGTTTGGAGTATCGATATCGTTGGATGCGATATTTATCTGGCCCGTATATGTCCCCTGAACCAGACTGCTGGCGTCAAGTGAAACGTCGAGGGTATCGGATCCATTACTGCCCACTCTCCCTGAAAGGGGCGATACGAGTAGCCACGACGGTCTAATTTCGATTGCCATACCTGATGTGACGTAGTGGGCGTTATATACTACCTGAAGCCCGATAGCGCCGTTGCCGTTTTGCATCCCTATGGTAGCGGAAGAATCAGGTTGATTGATAGTCTGATATTGGAAAACTATCCGCCCGTTTTGAAGGATAATCACCTGGAATGAATACGGGCCGCCGCTGCCTATGTGCGGAACATCAACCCACGATACAATCAGGCTGTCGGTATTGTTCGAGTAATAGTAGGCATTTCCGCCGTTCGGGAAATATAAATCATCCCAGAACGGAGCCATCATGTTTAATGGCGCGTTTACATTCGGAATAGATAGATTACTGTAAGCCGTTGAAGTTGAACTGAACGACATGAATCCATTACTGCAGAAATAGAACGAATTAAAATCGTTCCCGTAATAGTTGAACGCAAATCCAATCGGTAACGGTCCAACGTTTTCATCATCGCTAAGCGAATCAATCGGCGTGCCAATGACACTGATATCTTTCCATGAGAAAACGGGGCCGCCCGGTTCATTGGAATCGAGCCATCTATAACCAAACGCATCCGGGCCGCCTTGATTCGCTATTATCGGCGGATAGTAAGGTTCGACTATATCGAGTTTTTTGGTTTCGGTCGAGCCTTTTACGCGGGTCGGTGCGGCAATCGGTTGTTCAAAGGCTCTGCCTATGCGAAGGCCATTCACAACGCTAAATGTTACGGTATAGTCAAGTTTGCCGCGGGCGCTGTTGTTTATTACCAGATTGCGGATAGTAGTTTCACCTTGCTGCAGTGTGTCGACAATCGCCGTCGGCGCTACCCCGATATTCGGCTCGAACACCTTCAGGGTCGCCAAAATATCTCCGGATGGCGTGTCCGGATCATTGCAGACATAATGAATGCCGCCGTTATAGATTCCGGGGGCAAGACCGGCGCTGTTAATCGTAACCTGCGTTAGAAGACTATCGCCGGGCGCGATATACTGCGAACCGCCCAGGAATTGGAGCCAGGCTGA
>JAAYTW010000297.1 GCA_012517955.1 Candidatus Zixiibacteriota bacterium
TATCGTAATATCCGATTCGCTCTATGAAAGCGACAAGATTATTCAAATCTGTCCGACTATCAGTATCGGCGGGCCCGGAGTAAACGCGCTGGCGGCCCGGCTGGCTGAAATACTGCCGATACAGATATCCAAAGACGACCGATTTTTTATCCAGTACAATGAAAAAGGGGGCGATAATATCGTGTCGATTTGGGGTATGGATCAAGAAAGCACTAAAGCGGCGGTGGAATTATATATTCAAGATGGCTATTTGGATAAATTCATCAAAAAGGTTTGGAGCTGAAATTTGATTTTAGGCTTCCTCAATAATCATACCCCGCGTAGAAATAGAACGCTTCCTGGCCTTTGCCGGTTCTTCCATAAGCAAGTCCAATCGGACCCAAAAATGTTTTCAAGATAACCGAACCACCGTATCCCTGCCGAAGATTTTTCAATTTTATCGAATCTATCCGCGACCAGAAATCGCCGATATCATAACGCACCGTAATGTACAAGTAACCGGTGAGTTTCTGGCGTAATTCCAGAGAACCGTTCAGCGTTTTCTCTCCCATCAACTCATGGTCGAACAGCCCATAGAAACTGTCGCGGCCGCCAAAGTCGAACAACAGGCAATGTGGTACCCCCTTGTTATATACTCCCACGGCCGCGCGCGGGTGGAAATTTAAACCGTTTATAAGAGGGTAATAAGCCTCCAGCGCCGTGTAAAACTTGGTGTAGTTCAAATCGCCGCCCAACACATCGCCGGCGAATTCTAAATCGAAATAATGATACTTGCCTCTCTCGGGAAGCGGCATGTTGTCAAAAGTATCGACCAGCGACCGCATCGAAAGAGATACTTTTCGAGTGGTTTCGCGCTGAGGGTTGTCGGGGCTGATATAACGGTAGCGTGAGACATTCAGCACGGTGGAAAACTTTCCAAGTCGGGGAATCTGTTGCCCCAATTCAAATTCGAAGTCGCTGACGGTTTCCGATAGATTCCGATCGAGTTTATGGTCGTTATAATGATTCCGTTTGAATTCAGAGTATGAACCGCTGATTTTATAGGTTAGATAAGTTCTGAAAATCCTGTCGGCTTTCAGGGTGAACGACAGGCCGCGTTTCTTCTCGCCGGGCCTGGCGGTGATATAGAATTCGTTGCCCATTCCCAGGATATTCGAACCCACCAAATCTATAAATCCGGTGGCTTTGTACTCATTATCGTAACGAATGCTTCCTCGGATAAAATCGAACGACTTTTCCACCACCTTGATATAAAGGTCTATTCCCGTACTACAGGGAAGCGCGGAAAGCTTGACCGTCTCGAAGTAGCCGGTGCCGTATAAATCATCGAGGCTTTGCTGAGCTTTTCTTTCGGAAAACAATTCGCCCGATTTCATGTGAAAATCGCGAAGAATCACCCATCTTTTTGTATGAATGTTGCCGTCAACGCTGATTTCATTAATTCTCCCCTCATCAATCGTAATATCCACCAGGCCGGTCAGTGAATCGATACTTGCCAGGCGGGCGCGCGCCAGAGTAAATCCCTTGTCGGCGTACAACTGCTCGATATTTTTCAGATCGCCAGACAGAAAGTTGAAATTGGCGACTTGCCCCGGCTGCGTGCGAATCTTGCCCAATATCGAATCCGGGGTGAATATCGTCATTCCGTAAAATTGGATACTGCTGATACGGGGGTTATCTTTTATATAATACGTCAGAAACACGGAATCTCCGTTTTTTTCAATCGCGGCGTAAGCCTCGCGGATATACCCGCTTTTAAAAAGACTGTCCAGATTGTTTTTAATTTCCCATTCGGATATAA
>JAAYTW010000298.1 GCA_012517955.1 Candidatus Zixiibacteriota bacterium
GATAAGCACCGATTCGGTCTATGGCCCCTCGCGCGGTTTGGTCGAAAACTATCTTAGCCGTTTCGGCATTTCTGGTTCGTTTGTTAATACTTCTAAGCTTGAAGATATCCAGGCCGCTTTTCGTCCGCAGACGCGCATAATTTATATCGAAACGCCGTCAAACCCTTCGATGCTTGTAACAGATATCAAAGCGGTTGCCGAGAAGGCTCACGCGCATGGGTGTTTGCTGGTAGTGGATAACACGTTTGCGAGCCCATATCTTCAGAAGCCTCTTGATTTAGGCGCCGATGTTGTTCTGCATTCGGTAACCAAGTTTCTTAACGGCCACGCCGATATCGTGGGGGGAGTAATCGTTACTAAAACGATGGAGTTGTACAAGCGAATCCGTCCGGTGATGGTTAATTTCGGCTGCAACATGGACCCTCATCAGGCCTATCTTGTGTTGCGCGGGATTAAAACGCTTGGGATTCGTGTCGAGAGGGCTCAACAAAACGCTATGGCAATCGCGCGTTGGCTGGAAAAACACCCGAAAGTGGCATGGGTGCGATATATCGGCCTGGAATCACATCCTCAACATGAGCTGGCCAAAAAGCAGATGGCTGGCTTTGGTTCCATGATAAGTTTCGAATTGAAAGGGGGGCTGGAGGCAGGCAGGCGGGTTATGAATGCGGTTCGCTTGGCTACTTTGGCGGTATCGCTGGGCGGAGTCGAGACTCTAATCGAGCACCCAGCCTCCATGACCCATGCCGGTATGTCCCGCGATGATCGCATGGCGGCGGGGATAACCGACGGTTTGGTGCGTTATTCTGTCGGAATTGAAGATGTGGATGACCTGATTGCGGATCTCGAACAGGCGCTGGAACCAGCATAAGATTAAGCCGACTTAAATTATAAAGGAAGGCGGGGCCGCGCGTTCAGTGATGGATAAGCGGTGTCCCGCCTTAATATTTTTAAACCATAAAAATAATGATAATAGTAGACAAAAAACCAAAATCGCGAGGTGAAGTATTAGTTATATAGTTGATATGGCAGCGCTCATTTTTCAAATCCAGCTTTTTTCAATAATACCCTTGACCGGTATAAATTATGTTTGATATAATCGGGGAAATTACAGCGCGTAACAAAGGAAAACGAGGGGAATCCTTATGGGCAAACTATTGGATGATTTCAACGCCTATCGAGATAAGATGAATCAGAAGATTTTGGCGGCGGATATCACGGCTATCAAGCGTTTTTATGCGGTGGACACGCTTACTTATCAGGATGGGGCGTTGCCAGCCAAAATAAAGGAGATGCTCGGTCTGGTTGCTTCGATGGCGCTTCGTTGCGACGATTGTATCCGCTATCATCTGCAAAAATGCCGTCAAGAGGGCGTAACACGAGAGGAGTTTTTCGAGATATTCAGCGTCGCCCTGACCGTGGGCGGTTCGATAGTGATACCCCATCTGAGAAGGGCGGTGGAGTTTTTAGAGGATATGGAAACCGCTAAATGAGCCGTCTTTGTGCAGGAATTTATGCTTTACCCGATAATCGCCGCCGTTTTTGTTTGGATGTCGGAAACTTGAAGGGTGCCGGGGCGTTCACTGTGGAAATAACAAAGGGGATAATCTATTGATTTAAACAGCGATGATAGTAAGTGTCATAAAATCAGACTAATACCTTACTTTTTTGGATTAGTATTAAGGCGTTTTTCATAGGTATAATAGATGTTTCAGTTTTTTCGGAATAATAAAAAATGACTATAACATGAAAATATATCTTGATTTTAAAGTATTTTAATCTGATATTGTGATTGGTGATTATATGTATGCGATTTATGGTATAAGGTAGTAAATTTTCAAATGCGATACTATGCTTATTTAAACGTTTGGAAAGGATGTGGTAACCCCATCAATTTTAAAAGTCGTAAATTATATAAGGCGTCTACCGGTGAGCTATATAAGATTAATATTGACTTTAAACCGGCGGGAATATATCATTACGGGCGAATTTAAGGCTTAACAAAAAAGCGGATATAATGTTCGATTCAAAATCAAGATTTGATATTTCAAAGGAGGAGAAATAATGAACAAAATTTTAGGCTTGCTCTTCCTAGCGGTATTGGCAATGATGATGACACTTGCCTGTGAAGGACCGACTGGTCCGGCGGGGCCCCCTGGAGGGATTGACACAACTATAGTGTATCTTGGCAATAGTATCAATAGTTGTGCCTGCCATACCCACTCTTCGAACGTGGCTGGTTGGAAAGGCACCGCGCATTATTCGGCTCACAAGGCGGATGATGTTTGTTCGCCTTGCCATAATACGGGCTGGGACACCAATGTTACAAACGGCGGCTATGATGAAAATCATTCTGAAGCTCTTGAAGGGGTGCAGTGCGAAGCTTGTCATGGTCCGATGGGGCCGAATCCATCATTGGCGCATCAGCCGTTAGCCGAAGCCACTCTATCCGGTGAAGCCTGTTCCAAGTGCCACTCCACTGAATATACGGAATGGCGGGGCACTTCTCATGCCGATACCGGTACCGCTCCCGCCGATCTAATATCTGAGTGGGGCAGTTCAAGCTGTTATGGATGTCATCTGACCGAAGGATACCTGGCGACATGGGATGCCAACGACTATGCGGCTCCAAGTTTCGCCGATGGTATGGCACACGCGGTAACTTGCGGCGCCTGCCATGATGCGCACGACAATCATACGACCAAGATGTTACGCGCTCAGTCAACCGTATCGCTGCCAAATCCGGCCGGCGCGACTATCAGCGGTTGGGACAAAGGCTTATCCTGCGCCAACTGCCATCGCGAAAGACGCACTCCCAGCCAAATCAATAGTCATATAACAGGAGGCAACGCCCATTTTGGGCCTCACTTAAGCACGCAGGCCAATATGATTGCCGGTGTTGGTTCGTACAAGATACCGGGACAGACTTATTCTGATACGGTAAGCCAACACTCGACGACACAATTTCCCAATATGTGCGTCGATTGTCACATGGTAAAAACCGGCACGGCTCCTCATTATACCGATAGAGGACATACATTTGAACCTTCCGTTTCTCGATGCGCCGGATGTCATACAGGGGCCACCAGCTTCGATATCGCGGGCATACAAACGGAAATTCATGGGTTGATGGATTCTCTGGAGGCTCTGATTCTTAGGAACACCCAGTTGACCAGTATGGAAGATGTCGGCGACGCTTCGAAATCCACAATGGCCGAACGTGAGGCGGCTTGGGCATGGTTCTTTGTCGAAAACGATGGTTCATTCGGCATTCACAATGCCAACTATGCCAGGACGCTTCTGACAAATTCCATTAATCACCTTAACGCAAGACGCGCCATCGGAAATCTCGCGGAAATAAAGGCTCACTAACTTAATAGCAATTAGAATTTAAAAGCTCCTTTGGGTTAATTCCCTTGGAGCTTTTTTATTTTGCAAATTTCAAGGTAATTGTATGTTTATTTTGATGAATCGGGATTGTCGGGGCTGGCCGATTCGGATATTGAGCGTAAATCTGAACCGTCGAGTTTAATCGGGCCATCATCGGTAATTACGATTATGGCGATACGACGGTTTCGAGCGTCCTCGGGATGGTCTTTGAATCGAGGTTGCTTGTCAGCATAGCCACGGATTTCCCATACCTGGCCTGGACGAAGGCCGTTTTCTTCCATCAATCTTCTGGCGCTATTAGCCCGATCTGCCGACAATTCCCAGTTTGTGTATTTGGTTTTAGAGACGAATTGACGGGAATCAGTATGTCCTTCAATTACGACTTTATTATCGAGCTTGCCCAATTCTTTGGCGATTAGCGTTAAAATTTCCTCTCCCCAGCGAGACAGAACCGCGCTTCCGGATGCAAAGAAATATGATGAATCTTCTTTTGATTTCATGGCCTCCATCAGTTGGATTTTTAGGCCTTCAGGAGTCAACTCAATTTCCACCAGGTTTTTCATTGCGGCGAAACCGGTTAAGCCATTGAGAGCATCTTTAATATGGTCACTGGCTTGTTTTAATATTTCTCGGGCTTGCTCAGGGGTTCTTTGGGGGGGTGGGCCGTTTTTTAGGATTGATTGGCCTCCTTTGAGCATAGATTGCCCTCCCTTAAGCACCGCGCCGCCAGCTTTTTTGCCATATCCGGCCGGGTCATTAAAGTAGCCGGAAACCGCTTCTTTTATTTGTTGGCTTTGGGCGACAATCCACATGACCAAAAAGAAAGCCATCATAGCGGTAACAAAATCGGCATAGGCGACTTTCCAGGCGCCGCCGTGGTGACCGCCATGGCCGCCTTTTTTCTTGATAATTATTATAGGTTGTTGTTCGTCGTTTTCAGCCATCTGTTAACCCGATTTTTCTCTGGTCGCCTTGCAGGCATTTTCTAATTCGACGAAACCGGGGCGAACATCCGACGATATGGACCGGCGGGCAAACTCAACAGCTATCGATGGGGCCATCCCCTTATGGAACCCCAGTAAGGCCTGTTTTATCACGACATAATACTGCGACCATTCTTTATTCATGTTATCCATATTGGATGCCAGCGGGCCGACGAATCCATAAGAAAGCAAAACGCCCAAGAATGTACCGACCAAGGCCGCCGCGACTTTTTCGCCGACCACCTCAACGGCCCCGCCAATCGAACCCATGGTGATAACCACGCCGAGCACCGCGGCCACGATACCGAGTCCGGGGAGGGAATCTCCGAGTTTGGCTAATGCCATAGGCGGTCGGGAGGTTTCGTCATGATGAGTATCCAGGTCGGTGTCGATTAGCGCTTCCAGGTCGTGGGATGGCACGCCGCCGGATAAAATCATTCTCATCGTATCGACAAAGAAGTCAAGGAGGTGATGATTGGCCAGGAATTCCGGATACTTAGTGAGGATTTTGCTTTCGTGTGGTTTCTCAATATGAGCTTCCATAGCCACCAAGCCGTCTTTGCGGGCCGCCTGAAATATCTCATAGAGCATGACCAATATCTTGGTATAGGATTCTTTACTTGGCGGGGATTTTAACGTACCCATAATTTGGGCAATCATCTGCTTAATGACTTTTGTGGGCAGCGAAATCAACAGCGAACCGATACCGGCTCCGCCGATAATAAGAAATTCCGCCGGCTGCATCAATACAAGCAACTTGCCGCCCTCCCACAAAAAGCCGCCGATGACAGCGGCGACAACTATTAAAGCCCCGACTATAGCAAGCATATATGACCTTCCGTTAACGGCATATTCATAGTATTACCCTCTAGAGATAGTTTCGACATTTTTGAAGCAAAATAAAGCGTTCAAAAAAAAATTATGATTTCTTCTATTCGGGAGTTTGATATATGTTGGTTGTTGGTTTTAGGTTAATTTGCTTTCGCCGTTTTCTGTGTTCGGCCATCAAGGATTTCGCGGACTGTTTTGGCCAAGCGTACCGGCGTAAACGGTTTCTGGATAAACGCATCCATCGAATCAAGCACTCCATGGCGAATAATCGCCTCATCGGTGTAACCGGACATGAATAATACATGCATATCAGGACGTTCTTGTCTGAGTTTATCGGCCAGCTCTCGTCCATTCATCAATGGCATTATAACATCGGTCAACATCAGGTGAATAGTGCCGTTGTAATTACGGCTGATAGCTGTTGCTTCCTCTCCATTGCCAGCTTCCAGGACCGTGTAGCCTCTGCGCACCAGTATTGCGAACGCCAAGTCGCGCAACGATTTTTCGTCCTCGACAAGAAGGATGGTTTCATCGCCGTCGAGCGATTCGTTCGTATTTTCCGCGCCGGCGCGGTTTTCCTGTTCCTGGTTGATTTGCGGCAAGTATATTTTGAACGTTGTACCTTTGCCGGGTTCGCTATAGACATAAATGTCGCCGCCGGTTTGTTTGACAATTCCGTACACTGTCGCCAATCCCAAACCGGTTCCCTTACCGACCTCTTTAGTGGTGAAAAACGGTTCGAAGATACGCGATTTCGTATTTTCATCCATACCGATGCCGGTGTCGCTGATGCTCAGCACAACATGAGGTCCCCTCCGAACATTACCGTGAGCATGGGCGTATGCTTCGTCAAGTTCGACATTGGCGGTTTCGATAGTAATTTTCCCGCCGTCCGGCATGGCATCCCGAGCGTTAACGACTATATTCATAATTACCTGTTCTATTTGCCCTTGATCGGCCCAAATTCTATAAAGATTTTCTTTAGGAATAAAGACCATGTCGATATCTTCACCGATAAGTCGTTTCAGCATTTTTTCCATGTTGCCGACCACCTTGTTTAAATCCAGGACTTTGGGTGACATAATTTGTTTGCGGCTGAACGCCAGCAGTTGATGAGTCAATGATGAGGCGCGTTCGGCCGCTTTTTTTATTTCCTCCAGGTCTTTAAACATCGGGTCATCGCGGGGGATTTTTGACGCCAGAAAATCTCCATAGCCCATAATGACAGTAAGGACATTGTTAAAATCGTGGGCCACGCCGCCGGCCAACCGGCCAATAGCTTCCATTTTTTGCGATTGTCGCAGGCTGTCTTCCAGTCGATGTTTTTCGGTTATATCGCGGAAACTCCAAACCCGGCCGACGCTTTTGCCGCCTAATTTGTAAGGTTGCGAGTATCTTTCGAATATTTTGCCATCGATTAGCTCCAGCGTATCTTCGCTTTCGATATCCAGATGGGCATACGATTCTTGGACTTTTTTTAGAAACAATTCGGGATATTTGAGCTGACCTAAAACGAAATCGATGGCTTTTTGATTATCTTTCGATTGGATTATCTCCGGGGGGATAGACCACATATCTATAAATTTCTGGTTCAGGTTGATAATTTTGCCCTCGTTGTTCACGACCAGAATTCCATCGGCAGTGGATTCAAGCGTGGCTGTCAAAAGCGATAGCGATTGGGCGAGTTCTTCTTCGGCTTTGATTCTATCGGAAATTTCATCGCGCAACTCTTTCGTTCTTTCCCTGACTTTTTCTTCAAGACCGGCATTGAGATCGATTAGTTTATTCTGGCTGATTTGGATGTTGTCTACCATGATATTAAAGGCGTTTGCCAGATCGCCGACCTCGTCATTTGTAGTGACATTCGTTCGGATGGTTAAATCGCCTTGGGCGATATGCTTGGCCGATTTCGCGATACTCATCAGTGGTTTGGTAATAACGGCGCTTATTGCGTAAACGGCAATCATCCCGATTATCAAAATCAGCAGACTGACGAAAGCAGCGGTGTTTTGGCTGCTGTTTATTTCTTGGCTTACCTGGGCAAGTGAGAATCCCAGGCATATTTCGCCGACTTTGGAATTATTAAAAATCACCGGTGATGTAACGTGGTAGATTTCGTGCGACTCGGCGAATGTTGAATCTGTATGTAATTTTTTTAAGTCATGGAGAACATCGACGGCTCGGGCGTATGAATCGACGATTCGCCCGGAATCATTTTTAACGACGATAAATACAAGGTCTTTATTGGTAATCGCGCTATTGATTACTTCCCGGATGGCATCTTTATCGTCGAACACCAATCCCGGCGCAATGCTATAGGCAGTTATGGAAATGATGCTGTTGGCTTTATCGGAAAGGGCGCTGATGGCATGTTTTTTAAGATTGGCTGGGAAATAAACAAAAATAAAAATAGAAATAGCGGCGATTATCATGGTTATAATAGAGGCCAGTTTGGAGCGAATCGTCATAAATCGCATTTTTTTGTGATTATTGGGCATGATTATTCGATGATTTTGGCCAGTTTTAATAATTGCGAATTAAAATTAATACCTTCGGCTTTGGCGGAATTTAGATTAATAAGAATTTGCGGCTTATCTCCTTTTACGCCCACGCCGATTGAAATCCCCTCGTTCACATATTCGGGCACGCCGGTCATGGAGGTTATCTGTTTTTGACGGCTTATCGTCGTGATATCCCCTATATTTGTAGCTTTGACCGGCGCCAGATATATCATATTAACCTGATTTCTGGCAATAACCGACGCCAGGTCAGAATCTTCATTAACATCAATAGCTATAAATTTTATCGGAAAAGTATCTATTTTTGTTAAAGAGTATTTACTTATGGTCTGCTCAAATTCATTTTTCACATCAAGAGATTTGCGGTACATTTTTTGATAAAGAATGGCGAATACTATCTGCTTGTTTGCGTTTCTTCGCAAATTTCTGTCGAAGTTCAGGATTTTTATCAATAGTGGAACCTGTTGCTCAACGGGCACCTGGATATCCTGGCACCAGATTAATCCAACCATAAAAGTCGATAATATTATCGCCACCAACGATTTCATTGAATTAATCGCCTTATTTGACTGACGTTTTTTCTTTTTGCGCCCATAAAGGTTAAAATTTTAGTTTTAAAGTAAAGCAATAGTTCCTGCCGTCCTGCCGGATACTCGTTTGTCTGTGTTCCAGGCCTGCGGGCAATGAATAAGAATTATTAAAAAGATTACGCACCTTAAACGAAATCTCAGTTTTATCGTTTATCTTTGCCAAATTCGTGTATTTTGTGAATGACGGCGAATAGCGTAGGTTCAAATTGACCAAGGCGAACGAATTTGTTTTCGTATTCTTTAGAGTCAATCGTTCAGATTCGTAAGCGAATTCGCCGCCGACATACAAATTACCACGAATCGCCTGTGAAATTCCGGCTTTAAATAAATGATTGGGCGAATTGGTAAGCCGGGTTTTTGTCTTGGAATCTTTGGCCTCTTGATAGGCATAGTTGACAAAGGCTTCCGTGCCGGATTGCGAGCGGATATTGCATTCCAATTCGATGCCATCGGCTGTCACTTTACTGATATTATTATATTGCTTTAGTGAATCGTCGGCGTCGATTGACTGGTCAATGAGATTTTTCATATGGTAGTGATACAGGGACACGACGCCGGTGATATTTTTATTAACGCGTTGTTCCCACACGATTTCGTCGGTGAAGATTTTTTCGGGCTTTAAATCAAGATTCGCCTTATATCCCGAAAAAACATCCTCGTAGTACATTTCGTATAAGGTGGCTTTCCGATACGATTCTCCATAGAGTAGTTTCAGCGCGGAAGAATTAAAGGGACGATATACCAGCGCTCCCCGCGGCGTGGTCGTATTTCCCCCATAAGAATAACCATCGTGACGGATGCCGAAAGTCGCGCAGAGGTTTTCTGTCAATTGATATTCATCCTGGATATATAAGGCCCACGCGTCAGACGGTTTGTTTTTATAGAAATATGTTTCGTAATCGCTCCAGCATTCATAGGTAACTTTCGTATTGGTTTGATATTCGGTCCCCATTATCAAGGTGTTATTGGCGATAACATCCCAACTGAACTGAAGTTCGCCTCCGATTTGTTCGCCGGTCGAAGCATCATACTGAGTAATGTCATAGACCATCCACCCTTTATAATAATAGCGATTGTAATATGACCTGAATGAGATATTTTTATCGATGCCGCACGGCTGATTATATTTTATTTCTAAATGACCCCATTGGTCCAACGTTTTGGACGGACTGGCATTGAAAACGACATCCCAGGCGGCGGTAGGCACCTCTTTTTCTCGGGATGTTCCGAAAATCTGGAATGACAATGAACGATACGAGAGCGTAGTCATCAATCCGTAATACTTGTCCTGGTCGAGACCAACGGCAGTTCCATAGTTGGTGCTTGGGTCGTCGAATTCAGGGTAGTATAAATTTTGGCCGTTTATATTGCCGTCTATGACGGAAATCAGCAAATCCATCCCGTTTTTACATTCTTTGCCGTAGGTCAGAGACCCGATGACTTTTCCGTAACTTCCCGTTTTTAACGATATAATCAAGTCGTCGATGGTTTGTCCCTTTTTGGTGATTATGTTGACCACGGCAAACATGGCTCCCGTGCCATAAAGCGCGGATCCGGGACCGCGAACGATTTCAATCCTTTCGACGGTACTCAAGTCTAAAGCAATTTCGGTACCGAATGGGGCGGAGCCATAGACATTGTCGTTTATTGTATGGCCATTTATTAAAAGGAGTATTCGATTATTATAATCTGTCGGACGTCCAAAACCGCGTGCGCCTATGTATGAGTAATTTCGATCGTTGTTGGTATAAAACCCTCGCGTGTACATTATAACGTCCTCAAGCGTTTGATATCCATAAGCGACTATATCGTCGGCGGTGATAATTGTCACGGATGCCGGGGCCTGGCTGGCCGTTTGAGAATATTTGGCGGCCGTGCATATTTTCATGTCGAGCAAAGATTCAAGCGAACCAAGAGAGGTATCCTGAAAACTTTCTTGAGCCATCGGTATCGCCGTCAGGAATCCCCAGAAAAATATGGTTTTTCTAATGTAGTTATACATTTGTTGTCTCCTTGCGCGCATATTGCTCAAAACAGAAATACTCAATCAACACAATCGCCCCGTTAAACTAAATTTAGGTCCAAAAGAGCTCGTTTAGTTCATTATCGGCATACGGTTACGTTTGTTAACCCGTGGGGGATTATGAAACATATCGGTATTGTAAGTCTTGTTTTATTGTTGACCTTCGTTTGGCTGTTAATTTGATTGACTTGGCCTTAGAAGCAACAGGGACACATTATGGTAAAGGTTCAGGTTTATTTAAGCTTGACAAGTCAAATAATTAAATTATCTTATTTAGCTTAATCAAATGGGGCGTCGACAAGCGGTAAGTCACCAGCCTTTGGAGCTGGCATTCCCAGGTTCGAATCCTGGCGCCCCAGCTTGTATCAACGGGTGAGCGAGGGTAATAGTGTGCCTGACGAAATTAGAATTTTTAGCGGTAATTCCAATCGGCCATTGGCCGCCAGGATAGCCAGTTATATTCATCAGCCCCTATCTGAATGCCAGATTAGACGTTTTTCTGACCATGAAATTTTCGTTCAAATCGATGAGAATATCCGGGGCATGGATGTTTTTATAATTCAATCAACCAATCCGCCGGCGGAAAACATTATGGAGCTGTTGATAATGATCGACGCCGCCAGACGGGCCTCGGCGCGCCGAATTACGGCGGTGATACCGTATTTTGGTTACGCCCGAGCCGACCGCAAGGACCAGCCCCGCGTTTCAATCGTTTCGAAGCTTCTGGCCAATATGATTACGGTGGCCGGTGCCAATCGTGTGGTGCTTATGGACCTTCACGCCTCCCAAATTCAAGGCTTTTTCGATATCCCTACCGACCACCTTTATTCGGCGCGCGTGTTTAATCGACATTTTTTGAAAGAGGGCGCCGCCGATGCTGTAGTTGTATCGCCCGATGTCGGTTCCACGAAAATCGCTCGCGCGTTCGCGGCCAAAATCGACGCCACTTTGGCCATAATCGACAAGCGTCGTCCCGAGCAGAATAAAGCGGAAGTCATGAATATAATCGGCGATATCAAAGGGAAAAATGTCATTATAAGAGATGATATGGTGGATACCGGTGGAACGCTTATCGAAGCCGCGATAGCGCTTAAAAACGCGGGCGCTAAGTCGATTGTAGCCTGCTGTACCCATGCGGTAGTATCGGGTAATGCGGTGGCCAGATTGACGGATTCCCCAATTGAAAAACTATATATCACCGATACGATTGACAACTCGGCAAAAAACCTTTCCGACAAATTCGTCATCTTGTCTGTGGCCGAGTTGCTTGGCGAATCGATTTTGAGGATTCATACGGAAAGATCGGTTTCGACCCTGTTCGATTAAGTAAAATTATGAAAGCGGTTTTCATCACAAAACCTGGCGGCCCCGGGGTCGTAGTAGTTAAGGAGACGCCAAACCCGGTGTTAAAGGACGGCCAGGCTCTGGTCAGGGTCAAAGCGGCAGGATTAAACTATGCTGATGTTGTAATCCGAACGGGCTTTTATCCTGATGCGCCGGCGTTCCCGTTTATTCCCGGATATGAATTTTCGGGCACGGTAGAAGAGGTTCGGAAAACAAACCGGATTAGGGTCGGCGATCGCGTTGTCGGCGTAACTATGTTCGGGGCGCAAGCTGAATTTATCGCGGTAGATGAGGGCCAGCTTTTGCTGATTCCCGATAAACTGGCGTACGAACAGGCGGCCGCCCTGCCCGTTAATTATCTGACGGCGTATTTTGCTTTGTATAAGCTTGGTCATATTCGTTCCGGCGAAAAGGTTTTGATTCATTCAGCCGCAGGGGGAGTTGGATCGGCGGCCACGCAACTGGCCCTGGCGGAGGGGGCCGAAGTATACGGAACGGCATCATCATCGGAAAAGATAGACTATCTCAAAAAAATGGGCGTAAGATATCCGATAAATTATCGGGAATCGGATTTCGCGAAAGTAGTCAATCGGGCGACTTCCGGAAAAGGGGTAAATCTCGTTTTAGATTCGGTTGGGGGTTCGATTTTCCGCCGAAGCTTGAAATTGTTGGTTCCCGGCGGCAGGATTATTTGTTACGGCGTAACTGATATGATGTCGGGAGGGCGGCGGAAAATCTGGCGAGTATTCATAAAATACCTGGTATCGCCAAAAGTTAAGGTACTGGATTTGATTCAGAATAATCGCTGCATTTGCGGCCTGGCTCTAAATCGATTAATTAATGACAAAGAAAGCATTATGCCGACGTTGGCCAGAATTGTTGAAATGTGTGCCGACGGAATAATCAGACCGTTTATCGGTAGATGTTATTCTTATGCTGAAGCCAGCGAGGGGCATGCCTGGTTGGAGTCGGGTCGAAGTTATGGAAAAATTATTTTGAATTTTAATAATTAATATGGATAGGGAGTACTAATATGAAAGAAATCGTAATTGAGGCGGCCTCCCGGCAAAGTTCGGGAAAAGGCGTTGCCCGGAAACTGCGAGCGGCCAGAAAAATACCTGCCGTAGTATATGGTCAGGCCGAATCGCCGCAATCGCTGGAAATCGACTATACGCATTTCCATAAAATACACCATGCGCTTCACGGCGAAAATGCTTTAATCAATTTAAAAATTGACGGGAAAATTGCCGATAAAAAAACCTTAATCCGCGATATTCAGTACGATCCGATTCGGGGGGATATCTTACATATCGATTTTCAGAGAATATCGATGGATGAGAAAATACGCGTTTCGGTTAACGTGCGCGTTCATGGGGTTCCCAAAGGAGTTAAATCATCGGGCGGTATCATGCAATGGAGCCTAAGAAGCCTGGAGGTTCTATGCTTGCCGGCCGATATTCCTGAATCAATCGATATCAATGTCGAGGAATTGGATATTCATGACGGTATAAAGGTGCGCGACTTGAATTACCCCAATTTGGATTTCGCCAACGACCCCGAAGAGACTATCGTGAACGTAATTCCACCGGCTCTTGTTAAGGAAGAGGCGCCGGCGGCGGCAACTGCTGAAGGCGAAGCGGCCGCGCCTACCGAAGCTAAGCCCGAGGAAGCGGCTGAACCCGAGGTTATTTCCGAGAAGAAAGCTGAAGAACGGCGCGCCGAAAAAGAAAAGGCTAAAAAGGAAGAGAAAAAGTAGTTGTAATTTTTTAGTACGCTTTTCACTAAAAGGACAAAGCATTGTTCAGGCTGCCGACAAAGCGATTTATCGGCAGTCTTTTTTTGGGATATTCGATTTTTCATTAGGGTATAGAACCAAGAATAAAGTGAGTCAAGCGTCTTTAGAATATTCTAAGCAAACCCTTTAAAGGTGATGATAATTCAAAATGTTTACTGAATCGTTTAAAAGAAATCTTATTACATATTTTGCCGGGAAATAGGTTTCCCAATTTGTTTCCATTTCTTATTGACCGCGGCGGGGTAAGAAGATATCTTAATAAAAAACGTACGATTTTAGGTGAAAAGGACCAGAGATGATTGAGAAATTGTTGAAGAAAATCAAAGATGAAAAATTCGAGTTTGTGGATATCAAAATGACCGACTTGCGCGGCTATTGGCGTCACATCACGATACCGGCCGAAAATTTCGGCGAAAAATCCTTTATCGACGGTATCGGTGTGGATGGTTCGTCAATGGGGTTTCTATCAGTGAAAGCCGGCGATATGATTGCTTTACCGGACCCATCATTCTGGTTTGTCGACCCATTCTATGCGGCGCCGACAATATCTTTGCTGGCGGATGTCAACGAGGTCAACCCCTTGGAGCCTCATACGCGGGACCCAAGAAATGTCGCGCGCAAAGTCTTAAGGCGTCTGCAAAAAGAACTACCTGGAACGGAAGCAATAATGGGTCCTGAGCTCGAGTTTTATTTGTTTGATCGCGCTCGCTATAATCAAACGACCAGCGGGGGTTTCTATTATCTCGATTCGGAGGAGGCCGAATGGAGTTCAGGGTCCGATTCGGAAAAAAATCTCGGCAATCAAATTCGCTATAAAGAGGGATATCACGCGGCGCCCCCTCATGACAAGACCCATGAAATTCGCTGCTATTTATCAAGGATGTTTAAAGATGTGGATATCCCAGTAAAATATCATCATCATGAGGTGGGCGGTGCCGGCCAGCAGGAAATCGAAACGGGATTCGGAACGCTTCTGGAAATGGCCGATAAATCGCAATTGGCGAAATATATAATTAAGAATGGGGCGGCTAAATTCGGGAAATCGGCCAGTTTTATGCCAAAACCTCTGTTCATGGAGCCAGGGTCGGGACTGCATGTACACCAGTTTTTGGCCAAAGATGGGAAATCAATATTTTATGATGATAGCAAGCCGTTCCGCTTGTCACAAATCGGCCGGTATTATCTGGGGGGTCTCTTAAGGCACGCGCCGGCATTACTTGCGTTTACCAATCCTTCCACGAATTCATATAAACGGCTCGTGGCTGGTTTCGAGGCTCCGGTGCGGATAAGCTATTCGGTGGGGAATCGAACTGCGGCGGTGCGGATTCCGGGTTATATCAAAGACCCGGCCCAAATGCGGTTCGAATTCAGGCCGCCGGATGGGTCCGCAAACATTTATCTGGCTTTTTCGGCCATGTTGGCGGCGGGGTTGGATGGCATCAAGAATAAAATTGAACCTGGTGAACCGCTGGATGCCGATGTCGGCGCTATGGATGAGAAGCTTGGGGCCAAATTCCCCTTGTTGCCATCCTCGCTTTTGCGAGCGCTGGAGGCGCTTGATGCCGATAAAGATTTCCTGATGGCCGAAAATGTTTTTTCCAAAGAGCTTATCGAAACCTGGATCAAGATGAAAACTCATGAAGTCGAGCAAATCCGTGTTCGGCCTCATCCCTGGGAGTTCAGGTTATATTATGATGTCTAAACCGCCGGAGGAATTGCCTGACCGGGTATTCATTCCGCCGACCATAAGGGTCGCATTACCGGAAGATGTTGTTGCCATATCGAAAATGTGGCTGAAATTCATGCAGTACAACGCGATGTTTGATAGTTCTTTTGAAGTCAAACCCAAAGTCACTGCTCGATTTGCCAGGGAAATTCAGGATAGGTTGGAGGATTCCAATTACCGGATTGCGGTGGCCGAAATCGATAATGGACTGGTTGGGTATTGCTTTTCCTATGTTTCCCGCAAACCTTACTTTTTCAGGTTGGGTAAATTTGGATTTATCGGCGATTTATTCGTTGAGGAAACTTATCGACGGCGGGGGATTGGGCGGATGCTGGTTAATGATGCTCACGCTTTTTTTGAACGCCGCGGAATCGAACAGGTGGAACTTCTGGTGGCGGCGAAAAATATCGATACAATTAAATTTTGGGAGAAATTGGGATATATCAAGTTGCTGGAATGGATGTATCGGAAACGGTAAAAGCCTCTCCGGCGTGGTTAAATCGGTTATAAATTGCTGTTCACGAACGAACGGTTCGCTATATCATGTTCTCAAATCACTCAATACCGATTCGGCGATAATATCGGCCGCCCGATACTTCGTCAACTCGCGCGCCGCTTTCACCATGCTTTCATGAAGCGGTTTGTTATCAGCCAGCGCATCAAGCTTATACGGAAGGCTCCCCATCTGATAAATCCGCTGAGCCGCACCGGATTCCAAAAACAGGGCCGCGTTGCGCTCCTCCTGCCCCGGGTATGGTTTGTAAATAAATAACGGGCAACCGCATGTCAGGCATTCCGTACTTGTCAGCCCGCCGGTTTTTGTTATTGCGAGATCGGCCATTGTCATTAATTCTTGCATGAATGGAATTTTGCCGTATATCCGATATGGGATGCCCTTGTCAGCCAGCGCCTTTTTATATTTGTCGCTGAAATCGAACCCGTCGAATGCAACCAATAATATCTGCAGTTTGCGTTTACATGTCAGAAGCTGGTCTATCACCATCTCGATGTGACGCCGCCCGTAAACTGCGGTCAGCAGCAATACCGTGAACCGTTCCGGGTCGAGCTGGTATTTTGCAAGCAGCGCCTGTTTATCCATGGGCATACTGAATTTTTTTTCTATGGGAATTCCGACCACCTCGATTTTATCTTTGTTCACACCCGTAAACCAGTCTAATCCGGCGATTTCCCGGCGGATTTCCTCGGTAGCCACGAAATATCGGTCTTGATTTCGGGCAAGCCAGACCGGATGGATTCCATAATCGGTCACTATAGTCGCCACCTTGCAGTTTGGGTTATAAAGATGCTTATATCTTCCGCCGGCCCAGCTTGATGTGAAATAGGCTGAGATGATATAATCAGGTCGCTGCTCTTTCAGATATTTGGTGAAGCGTCGAAGGATTATTTTCCAGAATGATTCTTGGTAAGCGGGCGGCGGTTTGAACTCCGCCAGATCGCTTTTGCTTTCGTAAAGCGCATACCACAGCCAGGGAAGCTTGGAGGCGACGTACAGGTACCCTTTGGAAAACATCGCGGCAATATAAGGCGGCATAAACTGAAGCGTATCGACTGTCTCGATTTGTCCGTTGAATCCCTTTTCCAGAATCGCTTCAGCGACGGCATTGCAGGCGGTTTTATGCCCTTTGCCGGCGGATGCGTAGGCCAGGATTATTTTTTTTGATTCCAGTTTTCTGTTTTTATCGGATACTTTAAATTTGAGCGTATCAAATGAATTTTCCATCTTTTTTCCAACCTTTCAACTTAACCAAGCAAAATAGATTATACGACAAGCCAGATTGGAGATAAAGGTTTTTATAGCGGAGTTGATGTTCATAATATCGCGGTATTAAAGCGGTCCGGCATTGCGAAATCGATAAAGGCGACAACTTCAATTGTCGCCTTTGACCAACAGATACTATTGGGCTAATAATAAAGCTATAGCTGCAACTCTATACTTGCTGAATCCCTTCCAGAAACTCCTGGTTAATCATGATATACTTATCGGCGGCCTGGCGGAGCGCAAACGAGCCTCCTAAATTGGCGACCTCGACATGTTTGCCCAGTTCTTTGATTTTTTCGACCACGATAGCGAAATCTTCATCGCCGGACACTAAAATCGCCGTATCGTAGGTGTCTTTATAACCGAACGTTAACATATCGATTACTATCAGGGTATCGACTCCCTTTTCGACATAGGTCGGCGCCGATATAAATGTCCCATCGGGAAGAGTCTGCCGGACTATACGTTTTTCCAATCGGCCGAACTTCTTGGTCAGATAAGGCACGGTATCAAGTGAGTCAAAGAAAGATTGTTGCATCCGATGTTTATCCTCATCGTCCTCTTTATTTAGAGGCGCGTTATAGTAATAGGTTCTAATCAGATGTCGGTTGTTGGCGAGTTTGGCGCTGAATTTTTCGAAATCAAGGTTCGTTTTGCCGACCACATGTTTTAAGCTGTGATATAAGTTGTTGCCGTCAATAAATATCATCACGCGTTCATTAGCTTTTCGCCTTATATGTTCATCCATATTTTCACCTCTTCGCCCACTGATATGAAATCTTGTTAAATTAAATCTTTAATAATCCCAAATAATCGGTCGATTTTTTCTTTTTAAAATAAATCGTTCGATTTCCTCCTTTCGGATAATTGTTATCGATAGTTTTATTATTATAGCATATTGATACTCGTCATGCGCGCCGGATTTATCCCGACGCCAATCTGTTCGATTACTATATGACTTGTAAGGCGTGTCTTTAAGTCAAAATACCTGTTTTCGTTAATATATTTCGTATCAATACCACTTCAAATATCCCTCATGCGTACGCTTCAGGCCATTATATGTTTTAATTTTAAAAAATATATTCATTCAAATCAAGTAAAAAACATGTTATCGTCGCTCCCGGTCGATTCCATATTTGGCTTTCGTTAAACCGTTTATTTACATGTTACCGGCTATATCACTTCTTTCATAACTATTATGCACCCGTTTTCATACATACCCAATTTAAAGACGTTTTCTCATCGAGCGGATATCCGGTCACGGATGGATGTTGCACTATATTGCTTTATCAGTCAATCGGTTAGCCATACTTTGTTTGTTTCGGAAAGGATTGGCCTCATTTTTGTATTGTTATAAATCCAGATAGGAGGAGAATATGAAAAATAGGTTTATCGAATATTTGCTTGAAAAACAACGCCGCGAAGAGGCAACCGCAATGGAAAAGTCTTTTAATTTATATGATACAGATGATCCGACAGATTATGACCCTTTCAGGGATGAAACCAAAGAAGAACAATAATTCCTGATAAAATTACCTCCCTCCCTCGGCCCCCGTTCCCATACGGGGGTTTTTTTATTGTAATTTGCGGTGATTACAGTAATATTCGGTTATGGCGTTTCCTGAAGACGAACTTATCGAATATCCCATAGATGGGGTGCTCGACCTTCACACTTTCAGGCCGGAAGAAGTGAAAGAACTGGTGCCGGAATATATACAAGCCTGTCTTGAAAAGAATATATTTAGAATTAGAATAATTCACGGTAAGGGTAAGGGAATACTTAAGACAATCGTCTGGAGCATCTTGGAAAAACATCCCGCCGTGAGCGGTTTTCGTCATGAGGATAATGCCGGCGGCTGGGGCGCGACTGTCGTTGAACTGAAACGCAATCGGAACTGACCTGTTATAATTTTATTAATTGGGCGATAATTTTATCCGAAAGCGGCAACCCCTTTTCGGTGATTATCAATTTTCCGGCGCTGATTTCAACAAAGCCGTTATCGGCCATATGAACGAGGCTGGATTCATCAATGGTCGAAATAACTTCGGATAACGAAACCCCATCAGCCAACCTAATGCCCATCATAAGACGTTCCATCGCTTTCTGCGCATCGGATAATTGTTCTTCGTATCCTGTTGGAATCTGGCCCCTCTCAAGCATGTCGCAATATAGTTCCAGGTCGTAAACATTGGCCCATCTATTTTGTCCATTATACGAATGGGCTGATGGGCCGAAACCGATATAAGCGTCGTTCCGCCAGTATTTCAGGTTGTGACGGGATTCTTTTGCGGGTTTGGCGAAATTAGAAATCTCATAACGGCCATAACCGTTTTGCGTCAATTCCTTAATAAGAATTTTATACATATCCAATTGAATCTGCTCTTCGATAATTTTTAATTTGCCGGATTGAATCAGTTTTTCCAGAGGAGTACCTTTTTCGACCGTTAAACCATAAGCCGAAATGTGTGCCGGATTTTGTTTTATCGCCATATTTAGAGTCCTGCACCAAGAATCAATGCTTTGTCCGGGGATACCGAATATCAAATCGATATTGAAATTATCGTATCCGGATTCGCGCATCGCCTTGACGGCCTCCAGGCCCGTTTGCACCGTGTGGGCGCGGCCCAGTGTCTTAAGCTCGGAATCTTCAAAAGATTGAATTCCTAGAGAAATCCGGTTTACGGAGCCGTCGGCGAGTTTTTCGAAATACTCAATGTTAACGGTTTCCGGATTAGCCTCGACAGTAATTTCGCAGTCGGGCTGTATCCGATAATTGTTTTTCAGATGTTGTACTATATGATTTATTTGCTCTGGTTTAAGAATCGATGGGGTACCGCCGCCGAAATATATCGTATCGAAAGTATGTTGCAGCCAGATATCTTTGGTCTTTAAGTCGATTTCCCGCAATAAACTTTGTATAAATCGATTCCGCTGTTGTACCGATCCCGTTATGGAGTAGAAATCGCAATAGGAGCATTTTGAAACGCAGAAAGGAACATGGATATAAATTCCGGAGCCCATAACGAAATTTACGGCATTATTCGGATTTATGCTATAATAATTATTGTTGTGAACTATGCCCTATTTGGCGGAGGTTCCGATTCGATCGAATGATACCCGCGATGTAAAATGACCGATATTATAGAATAAAATTTCAATGGCAGGTATTATATAAGGGCTTTCCCATTTCGGCGCATTGGGATCGGGTTTCCATGACCAGTAAACGAACATCGCCTTTCCCTTAATATTGGCATAACTAACGGGGCCGAATTGACGGGAGTCCTCGCCGACATCTCGGTTATCCACAAGAATGAATACGCTGCCTGCCGGCACTTTCGTTGGCCCATAAAAATCGCGACTGGAGTAATCCGACGGCAAAATCCGGTAGTCGGAGTGGGAGGCGTACGAGGCATCGTTTAGGGGAGTACCATTTATGTAAACGATTTTCCCCTTGATTTCGACTATCTGTCCCTCTTCGGCGATAATCCGGCCCACTTTGTATATTCCGACCTTTATTGGATGTTCGAAAATTACGATATCCCCGACTTTGGGATTTTCCGACCTATAAGCCAACTGGCTGGCCAATAAAAAATCGCCATCATATAGGCATCCCTGCATATCTTGTCCCGAGACTCGATGAGGTAACAGCACAAAAACCCTCAAGACAATCCCGATTAAGACGACAATAATCAGAGCCTTCAAGAATTCGGCCGTTTTCGATGGCCGGCGCTTTCGTCTGGTTGCTATCATGGTTAATATTTTTATCGGCGTAAATCATTAGACCTTAAATAGATTTTTGACAATGAGAAACCGCGCCGAAAAAAAATCGCGGCGCGGTTTATGAGATGGCTGATTGCGTGAGGGTTTTAATACAACCAGTTGTTTGCTTGAACCGGCTTGGTCATCGTTATGTTCCCATTACAAGTAATTGTCGGGGCTAATCCAACTTGGCCGCGGCAGGCATATTATTTTGTTTTATTTCCGCGGTTTGGGCCCTATCCGATTTCTGTTTTTTCGAATCGTCGGATTTGGATGATTTCACCTGTTTGCTGGAATAATTAACTTTTCTTATATGGATAGGCGGGGGTATTTTGGGTTTTATCCAGGCATGATGTCCCGCAAGTCGCCGATATCTCACCGAGAACTTTGTTTTTGATATCAGCACTGATTACTTTGATATTCGGCGACTTATCGCCAGCGGAAACCTGTTCGGCTTTTGCGATACTATTACAGGATGATGTACCTGACAGCGAATTTTGTTTGGCTCCGCAGGAGTTACCGCAAGCATATGTAACCGAAACGGCGCCCAAAATACACAATAAGACGATTGCCGGGATAGTCGTTTTTTTCATTTAATATCTCCTTATTGTTAACAGAATTCACATATTTTAAAAAGCGTGGTTATTGAAAATGGTTCCCAATTTCGTTATGATTTTTCAAAAGAATCCGCTGATATTTTTTGAAAGCGTCGAATTTTAGATTATCGTCGAACAGGTCGGCTTCGAAATTTTATATAAGAATGCCGGTAAGTGCTTGCATTGAATAGTCAATGTGCTTATTATGCGATAAATGAGATATTGTTCTTTAAACCCGCCGCCGCGGTTTCGGTTAGCGATGATTCCCACGCCTCTTGAGGCATTTGGGTTGTCACCGTCGCCGAAATCCAGAGTAGAAATTTTCCTGAAACGGGACGACTTAACCGGTTGCGAGCTTTCCGGTAATAAAGTCCGCAAGCTGGAATTTATTGTCTATGATGCTATTTCCCGCCGCGCCGACACTTTAATTACCTGTGGAGGCATCGGCTCAAACCATTGTCGGGCGACAGCCGCTTTAGCCTCCCGGCTGGGATTAGGTTGCCACCTTTTTTTAAAAGGCAGGCAGCCATCCAGACCCAATGGCAATCTGCTTTTGGATAATCTCTATGGAGCTCGAATCACTTGTGTCACCGATAAGGCTTACGAAACGAATATCGATAAGATTATGGCCGATTGGGCCGACAGACTCAAACGAACCGGCAAGCGTCCTTATGTTATTCCCGAGGGGGCGTCCAACCCTTTGGGGATGTGGGGATATCTGTTACAGGGAATTGAATTAAAAAAGCAGTTAGATAAAGCGAATGTAAAACCAGATTTTCTTGTCTGCGCTGTGGGTTCAGGCGGAACCTATGCGGGGCTTCATTTGGCCGCTCAATACTTGGACTGGCCGGTTCAAATATTGGGGATGGCTGTGGCCAGGAATCGGCGATATTTCATCGATAAAATAAGCCGGCTTTTGATTGACTTTGCCGCCCAGTACGATTTCCCTGTCAATGTCCAAAACCGGATGATTAATATCGATGATAGTTATATTGGGCCGGGTTATGCCAAGATTAGCAAAAAAGAAACGGATTTTATTAAAGCGGTAGCTGCCAATTCCGGCGTCGTTCTTGACCCGGCATATACGGCCAAAGCTATGATTGGGTTGTTTGATTATATTACCAACGGGGAAATCCGCAACGACTCGAAAGTCGTCTTTATCCATACGGGCGGATTATTGTCTATTTTTTCGTATCAGAGTAAATTGGCCGCGCGATGACAGGGAAATCTGGGAATTACAGCAGGGGTTGGGTAATTGATTAAATGCCGGAGTATAGATTGCATCAAGAATGCAATAAAATTCATAGTAATCCCTCTTTTAATTTGCCTTTTTCGGTTTAAAGCATTATATTTACTTAAAGAAAATTGCGCGGAAACGCGCGGGGTGGGTAAGATGTTAGAAATCATGGCCTTATATAATATACCAGCGGGGGAGGTTGCTTGTTCAAGCGGACATTTACTGGCATATCATTTGCATTATCGGCAAATGAACGGTAAGGCGAAGGAGCAAAGATGCTAATAAATGGCTTGGAGAGAGGATTTACCGAGGAGATTATCAAGAAGACCAGGGATCCCCGTCTCGGTAGAGATGACGGCGGTGCTTATGTTTATACCACCAGTGAGAATATAAAGGTATATATTGACGAATATTATAAATTCCTGGAAACCACCGACGCTCGTGTCGCTAAAGAACTCGATATTTTGGCCCGTAAAATTGAATCGACTCCGGCCGATCATGAAGAAACCTTGGCTTTTTACCGCGCCCGTAAAATTATCCTGGAACTGTTACAGAAGTGTATCTATCAATATTACAGCGACGCTTCCAATATAAGCTCGATTATGACCCCATGGTGTTTCGGCACGACCGTTCTTGAAAAAGTAGAAATTTACCGCGATAAGATATCTAAAGGATTAGTATTGGATCCCAACATTCCCGAATATCCGTTCTACGTTCTTCAGTATATGGATGAGATCTACAAGAAAACCCTTCTGGAAATTTTCGATTTTCCCGAAAAAGCGTTTTCGATGCGTTGGCAGTATACAGAGTTGCTTAAGCGATACTCGAAAGTCCTTTCCAATGTTTCGAATTCTTTGCAAAACGTTTTATCTATGATAAAAAGCTACGGACAATAAATAAAGCATGGTGTTATGGTTTTCAAGGCCGCATGAGGCGGCCTAAAATTACAAAAGGGTGTCTTCCATGACACCCTTTTTTATTATGGGACGTACGATATTTACGAGATTTTGCAATCGGCCGTTTCGAGGCTGGAGCGTTTTTCTATTAAGAACAAGGGTCGGGTCATTTCGTTGGCTGGGGATTCATCAATTTGGCCATGTTTGATTCGATGGCTTTCACGGCTGCGGCTGGGTCTTTCTGCGCGTTTTGCAAGCAATAATCGGAGCACAAGGCGTATTTTTTGTCGCCATAACTGAAATACTTGGTTGTATCGGATGGCTTTATCAGCATCCCGCAAGAACACACGGCAAGCATATTGGCGGCCGGTTTGAATATACTGGGATGGGCCGGCATTCCCTCTGGTGTTTCCGCTATTTCGGCCTGTACGGCTTTCAGTTTGGCCGGGGTCGCCTTTACCTTTGCGGGGGCGTCGGATTCAGCGGCGGTTTCTTTAATGGGTTTTACGACTTTCTGGGGTGTTGTTGTCGATGGTGGAGTTTGGTCGGTTTTTTCATCGGCCATTGCTATGGTAGCAAATCCTACCATAAAAACAAATGCTGTCAGCGCGATTGCAATCGTTTTTTTTAACATTTTTTTCCTCCTTAATTATCGCGATTTACTAGTATTTACGCATCGTATTTTATTTATACCGTTATGATAAGTAATTGTGCCATTAAAATCAAAATCTTTGGCGGCATGTGATTAAATGATTATGTATCCTATCAGCAGGCCATTCCCGTAGAATTCTGTGTAAATAGTGCTTGAATATTGTTTCCGGTTATAGCACAATTTACATATGGAACAAAATTATAGACATAATCGCGGACGAATAATCACCGGTATCGCTTTTATCCTAATCGGCGTTTTGATGCTGTTGTCGAGGCTGGTGGGCGCGCCTATGGGAAAGCTGTTCTGGCCGCTATTGCTGATAATCGGCGGCCTGTTGTTTTTTGTCAGCTATTTTTTCAGTCAGCGGGCAAAAGGCAGCGAGGGTTTGCTTTTCCCGGCCACTTATCTGACGATTCTCGGTCTTATGTTCTCCTATCTCAATTTTACCGACTGGGAGCATATGCGCTATCTCTGGCCGACATTCGTGTTCGGTGTGGCGATTTCGCTGGGGGTGGTATATTTGTTCACGCCGGAAGATGTCAGCGGTGAGCGCAGGAAATCGGGTACGCCGATTTTAGTCCTGACCGTAATTTCGGTCATGCTGTATTTATTGGCCGCCAAAGCATCAATCCTTTGGCCGCTGATTCTTATAGCGTTGGGATTAATTGTAATTTTCGGCGGTATCCGACGGCAAAAGGAATCGTGACCTAAGACCGAGATTTCCTTTTTGAGCCGGTCTTTTCTAAGAACTGGGCGAATGTTTGGTGCATGGTAATCTCGCCGGCCGAATAAGCTTGCAGTTTGTTTTTACTTTTTATTAAAAGCCCGCCGTTATCATCAAAACCGACCACTGTGCCGGAAATTTCGCGTTTACCCAGAGAAAGGCTCACTTTTTTCTTATATACCGCCGAACATTCCAGAAGTTCTTTGGCCAAATATTTTAAGCCGTGATTGCAGAAATTGTCATAAATCTTTTCGAAATGAACGAGAGTCTGTTGCAGTAAAGCCGCGCGCGTAAAGCTCTTGCCGGTTTCGATTTTAAGCGATGTGGCTATTCGATTTATATGGCGCGGAAAATCTTTCTTTGTATGGTTGATATTGACACCGATTCCCACAATCACGTAATCGACCCTATCCAGTTCGGCTTCCAGTTCGACCAGGATTCCGGCGAGTTTTTTATCGCGGCTCAAGATATCGTTAGGCCATTTCATCGACATTTGTAGACCGGTGATGGAGTAAATAGCCCGAATTACCGCCAATCCGGCAATCAGCGATATTCCGGGCGTTTGAGATGGCATCAACTTTGGCCTCAAAATCAACGAAAAATATAGACCTTTACCCGATTGCGAGTACCAGGATCGGCCGAGTCTTCCCCTCCCCTTGGTTTGGGAATCGGCGATTACTATTGTCCCCTCGGGCATACCCGCTTTGGCGAAATCGTGCGCCGTATGATTGGTCGAGCCGACGGAGTTATAGGAGAATACTCTACAGCCGAATCTTTGGCAGTTTAGTCCGGCGCTGATTTCGACCGGCAGGATTATATCTGGAGATGAAATAAGCCTAAAGCCGTCGTCTGGTTTGGTTTCGATAGCGTAACCGGCTTCGCGAAGGAACGTGATGCTATCCAGGGCTTTCTGGCGGGTGATATTCAGTGATTCTTTTATTTCTTTGACGGAGGCGAATCGGCTGTTATGCGTTTTTAGGTAGGCCAATACCTGGGATACGGCCCCGGGTCCCCCTTCGATTGTGCCGAATATCACTTAACGTACCTCATGGAAAAATCAATCGCTTTGGCAGAATGGGTAAGCGCTCCCACGGAAATATAATCGACACCGGTATTGGCGATTGGGCCAACCGTATCGAGATTTACGCCGCCGGATACTTCGATTTTAATTCGGGGTTTCGCGCGTTTAATAATTTTAACAGCTTTACGAATTTCCTCCAAGGAGAAATTATCGAGCATTATAATATCTGGATTAAATTTAAGCGCCTCGAAAAGTTGATGAATTCCGGCCACTTCGATTTCGACTTTGGTTTTGGCCAGTCTGAGTTTTGTAAGAGCGGCGCTGATTCCACCGGCGGCCTCGATATGGTTATCTTTTATCAAAATCATATCGTATAACCCCATACGGTGGTTTTTGCCGCCGCCGTGCCTGACTGCCGCTTTTTCCAGGCCGCGAATACCCGGAGTGGTTTTACGAGTATCGAGAATCGCCGCTTTTGTTTTTTTGGTTTTTTGAACAAATATCGAGGTCAATGTGGCTATGCCTGATAGATGGCAAAGTAGATTCAAGGCAAGCCTTTCTCCTGTTATTAAAGCTCGAGATGGGCCGCTTATCCAGACGATTTTATCGCCGCGTTTGAACCTTTGGCCATCTTTAAGAACAAATCGGACTTTTACTTTTGGAGATGTCAGTCTATAGGCATACGCAAAAGCTTCCGTTCCGGACAGAACGCCATTATTTTTGGCGATAACGACAGCTTTTCCGATTTGCCTTGCCGGCACAGTGGCCATGGTTGTTATGTCGCCGGTTCCCACATCTTCTATATGGGCGAGTTTGATTGTTTGACGGCTGATTTTATCCATGGCTAGAAAATATCCCAATGCCGTCGCTGATGTCAATTCAAAAAGAGTTGACAACACGCGAATCGTTCGTAAATTTATCAATAAATCGAAGGCAGCCGTATGGAAGTGAATTATCATTGCGACGATAGGAATTCATCGGATAAATTATGCTGGATAGCGGTACTCACCAATCCGGGGGTGGATATTTCGCGGGTTCAAGATGATGTAATGATATGCCATAATTGTGAGCGCTTTAAAAATGTCGCGGAAAGGGGCGCCGGCCGCAGAACCGCCGATAAGCTTATCAGCGCCACGATTGCGAAGCTTATGGAACAGCTTGCCCAGAAAAGAGAAAATCTGGAAATCGCCTCGCGCGAGCTGAAGAAAAACGTGGAAGAATTATCGTTACTAAAAAGCATCACCGACGCCATCGCCAGGAGCGACAGTCTCGAAAAAGGGCTGCGGATAATGTTAACCGGCGCGACTTCGGGGGACGCTTTTGGGTTTAACCGGGCCGCCGTTTTTCTGGTTAACGAAGATTCCGGATATCTGGAAGGGAAATGCGCAATAGGGCCTCTAAACAAGGAAGAGGCGGGTAGTATCTGGAACGAAGTGAGCAATATCCCTATGGATCAGTTATTGGCCGGAATTTTGAATAAATCGGAGTCGGTTCCCTGTGTGTTGGAAAGTCTTATAGAGAGCACGAAAATTCCGCTCAAAGATTATGATAATCCTTTTATTCAATCAATGCGGGAGGGGGTTAGTCGCATCATTGATATCCAGGATATCTGGTATTCGCGATTGGATTGGTCCTTTTGGCCGTCGGCAAGCAAATTGGCCGTGGTTCCCCTTATTTCGGAGGGCAGGCCGCTCGGGTTGGTTATCGCCGATAACGCCATAACCCAGAAAACGATTACTCTTGAGATGGTTGACGCCTTGAAAGCATTGGCCAATGCTTGCGCGCCCGGTCTGGAAAACGCGATTCTTCGACAGCAACTGTTAGCGCAATTAAGGGAACTTAAAAGAGTTCATGAGTTATTGCGGTCCAATCAGGCGTATCTAGTACAGAACGAACGTTTGGTTGAGATTGGGATGCTGGCGACCAAGGTTGCCCATGAGTTAAAAATACCTCTGGTTACGATTGGAGGATATGCTCGGCGAATAAAATCCACAATGGGAACGAGTAAATTCAATAAAGAGATGGTTGACGTGATAATCGCGGAGGTCGATCGGCTTCTTAATATCAATTCGGAAATCCTGGAGTTTTCAAGGCGTTCGCGTCTTAATATTCGCGAGTGCGATTTGAACGCCGTGGTAACCGATTCGTTCAATTTGTTTAAAGATCGCTTTAAAAGTTCGGGTATCCGGGCCGAAAAGAAACTACAATCATCAAAACTTATGGTTCGCGGGGATCCGGAACGATTAAAGCAGGTGGTTTTAAATCTGATTGAGAATTCGCTTGAAGCGATGACTCATGGCGGACGATTAATCGTGCGGACGATGCGTCAAAACGACTATGCCGCTTTAGAAATAGAGGATACGGGCGTGGGGATGGATAAAGAAAGCATGGACAATCTCTTTAAGTTGTTCTATACTACCAAAGAGAAGGGTTCCGGTTTAGGGTTGCCGGTGTCGAAAAAAATAGTTGATGACCACGGGGGCACGATAAACGTGCAATCGATACCAGGCTCGGGAACGATTTTCTCGGTGCATCTGCCGGCATGCCCAAACCTGGATAATTGATTGAACCAATGACGTTTCCGGAAAGTAAAAGAAAAGTCATTCCGGAAAGGAGTAGTAAAAATGGCCAAGGTGATGATCGTTGAAGACGAAGCGAACCTGCTTAAGCTTTACAAGGATGAGCTTGAGGATGATGGCCATGAGGTGTTGCCGATTGATAACGGCCGGGAGATACTTAAGTATATTGAAAAATTCGGGCCGGAAGTAGTCGTTTTGGATATCAAGCTCGGCAGCCAGGAGGGGCTTGAAATCCTGGAGCAAATCAAGAATTTCGACCGTGGGTTACCGGTTATAATCAATTCGGCGTATTCGTCGTATAAGGCTAATTTTTCCAGTTGGCTGGCGGATGATTATGTCGTGAAATCCCCTGATTTGACGGAGCTTAAAGACACTATCCGCAAGCATACTCTTAAATAGGCCCCACTCCCATCGGTTTTTCAAGACAAAATAGGATTCGGGTTACCTAAAATCGGCTTTTGGGGTACAATTATCAATAAACAACAACATTTGATTTGCAATATCGCCCTATTTGGATTATATAATCCGCGATTTAATCCTGTTCAGTGGGTTTTGAATCATGCAGTGTAAGCACATAAGTTTCGGGGATTCAAGCATAAATAACCTGGAGGTTTTGTCATGTCCGAGCAATCGGGGATTTCGGTCTCCTTAAAACGCTGGATATTCGCCACAATTTTGCTGTTGGCAGCAATCGGCGCCATAACCGGCGTGATTTTATTTGCTGGTCAGCCGCAGAGAGAACCGGATTTAAATGTAAAGGTAAAATCCTTTTGGCCGGAGGAATATTTAAGTATCAACGAACCGGCCAATATCATGATAAAATTCAATCGCGATTTGATGCCATCCGACAGCCTGGATAAGCTGACCGCCGATTGCCCGATAGAAATCGTGCCGCC
>JAAYTW010000033.1 GCA_012517955.1 Candidatus Zixiibacteriota bacterium
AAATGCAAGGGCAGCCCGGGCATCCAGGCCGGCGGATGTAAAAACGAAAGCGACGAAATCCCCAGCGTCACGAAAATCGCCAGAAGCATATCTTCCCCCGATATATTTCCAAAAAGACGCAGCGACAAAGATAATGGCTTGGCGAGCTCGCCTATTATATGAATGGGCAGATTAAGCGGCACGAGACACCATTCCACCACCGATTTGGGCGAACCCATCAAATGAAAAATATATCCCGGAAATCCTTGAACCCGAATGCCCTCGAATTGAACATAAAGGAAAACGCAAATCGCCAGCGCCAAAGTGGTATTCAGTTTAGAGGTTGAAGAAAACATACCTGGAAACAAACCGAAAAGATTCATGGTGAATATATAAACAAACAGCGTCCCCAAAAACGGCAGATACCGTTTTCCGTTTTCACCCAAAATTCCGATTACTAAATTATAGAGTCCTTCAATAACCCACTCGACGGCGTTTTGAAGTTTTCCAGGGTATAGCGAACGTTTTTTATAGGCGATTATGGCCAGAATAGAAAGCAGTATCCAAACTAAGGTCGAGAAGATAACGGCTTGCCACTGTTGGAGAAAAGCCGTAATTTGCCCGGGGAATAATTCGTGTGCCAACTCCAACCAATTGGGAAGTTCCGGCGCGTGACCAGCGGCCGCATGTCCAGTCTCCGCCGCAAGCGACGAATCTGCCAGGTGAAGTGAATCAGCGGTCATATTTACACTATCGGCGGCGGTGATTACAACATTACTAAACATTCGCATCAAATTGAAAATCATCGTACTTCCACGGGTTTTTAATCGGCCTTTAAAATTGAACGGCTAATTACTTTCAAGACAGTTACGACAAATATCGCCGTAAACCCAAGAATCAATCCGTAAACGGAAAGATATTTCCATTTAAGCAACAAATACCCTAAAAAATATAAAAGGGGAAATTTCACGAAAATAATAAGAACTATCCAGAATTTATTTTTTATGCGAACGCCAAGCGTTCTAGTAACCAAAATTCTTATTAAAAACAGGTTGGCGCAACCCCATAAGCATCCAAACACTAAGGATAGCGCGAAAGGGATTTTCAGATAAAGCGCGGCGAATGGAAAAACAATCGCTATAAAAATAATCGATGTCCTGATTACTCTATCAACAAAATCAACGCTCATTTGCCGCTGTCATTATTCTTTTTTATCAATCCGTAAATCTCTTTACCGGCGGCCCCGAACCCTAAGGCCAGTCCGACAAGCCTAAAAATGTTTCCGGTATCAAGCCTTTTGTCCGCCCACATCCCTACGTAATACCCTAAAAGCGGCGCAACCACCAGAATAATTGGAATAATCATCGCCTGCGCGACCTGGCGATAAGCCGAATAATCGCCCTTACCCATCACGCCGCTCCCCTAAAACTTTTGATATTTACGAGCATTGTCAAAATCAGTCAAGCATTATTTGCAATATTTTCGCCTTTATGCATTGCTTACATTGAATTGTCTTATATTTTTCTTGCCCTGTCAATTAAAATTCCCGTTTGCGAGGCCGAATATCAAATATAGGTGATAATATGACCGAAACCGTTCAATCAAAAAGATGTGCTTACCTTAAGTTTTGCTACCTCGCGGAAGCCGCCAACTGTTTCGGTTATAAAATTGACTGTCCCCTCTATATGGTTTCAAACAATGAAGAAGTCTCGGAATACAGCTTCCATAAAGCCATGGACACCCTGATAGACAAAACCAAAGTTAAAATGGAAAACACGCCCTCATCCAAAAAGGATATTTGATGATTATCCCATTATATTAAACAGCTTGACCGGGCGGCCGAATTCAATTATATCTGCCCCAATATAGTTATTGAATTAAATTCAAGGAGGCAAAATGAACAAACTGACAATTGACGATGTTAGCATAAAGGGAAAAAGAGTATTAACTCGAGTCGATTTCAATGTCCCGCTCAAAGATGGCGTCGTTAAGGACGATACCCGTATCAGAGAATCGCTTCCCACCATTAAAAAAATTATCGGCGATGGCGGCCGCCTTATATTGATGTCGCATTTGGGTCGTCCTAAGGGAAAAGTCGCGCCTGAATATTCACTAAAGCCGGTGGCCGCGAAATTGAGCGACCTTATTGGTAAATCGGTTAAGTTCGCTGAAGATTGTATCGGCCCGAAAGCCGACTCGGCAGCCGCGTCGTTGCGAGATGGAGAAGTGTTGCTTTTGGAAAACCTCCGATTCCATGCCGAAGAGGAAAAAAACGATTCCGAATTTTCCAAAAAATTGGCGGGCCTGGGTGATATATATGTAAATGACGCTTTCGGTTCCGCCCATCGAGCCCACGCATCAACGGAGGGATTGACCAAATACATTAAACCATGTGTTGCCGGTTATTTGATGCAAAAAGAATTGAAATATCTTGGCAACGCTCTTGCCAACCCAAAACGTCCGTTTGTCGCCATTATCGGCGGCGCGAAAATATCCGGCAAAATCGATGTTATTAAAAATCTGCTTGGCAAAGTCGATATTTTGTTGGTTGGCGGAGGAATGATATTCACATTTTATAAAGCTCAGGGATTAAATATCG
>JAAYTW010000299.1 GCA_012517955.1 Candidatus Zixiibacteriota bacterium
ATTGCGCCCCTCATAGCCGAATTCCCCGGTCAGAGTCGTGCCATATGGCGTTACATAATCCAGCGTTAGCCCTGCCAAGTAACTGGTAAATTTCGGTCCGTCGGCGTTGGGTTTTACAGTGCGATATTTGAATTCTGGCCCCAGTGTCAGTCTGTTTATCGGGCGATAAAGAATTGCCAGACCGAAAGCATTATCTTTTAATTCGGTTCCAGTTGAATCCAATTTTTTCTGGGCGTAATCATAATTCATCACGATTTTTAGATTAGCCATCTGCCGGCAGAAATAATCGAACCCAAAGAACGTCGTTTTGGAATCCAGCGCGTTGTTTTTATCATCGTATATTCGTTGGCCATAATTAAAACCAAGTTGGCGGTTACTGAAACGTCCCTTTAATCCGCCGCTGATAGTCAATGATTTTCTATCGTATAGGGCCCCGAACAAATCCGTCCCCGGAGAGTCAAACACGATTCTATCGCCTTCATTTTTGTACCCCTGATAATTAACGAACGCGGAAACGGCTTTGGTTGGTTTAATCTCGAATGAGCCGTTATAAAACTTGCGCTCGTTTTTAGAATCCGTATCGGGGCCATATAAAAGCCGCGATTGGCGATAGTCGAATTTAAGCTTGTAAAGATTGATATCGGTAATGTTTATGGCGGCGCGACGCCCATCGAAACCGATTTCATCGAGCCGTAACGAGTACCTCGTGTGCGGATTTAAATCGCCGAATATCGAAAGATTCTGAAAGTTGAATCCATCGTAGGTATTGAATAATTCAGCGGCAGAACCACGATTCCCCTCTTCGTCGAAATTCAGATAACTAACAGTGGCCTCGCCATTGAATTTGGCCTGCGCATTCGCCAAACCCGGCTGGAATATGGCTATAGCCATAACGGCCACGATTATCAAAACGCTTTTTGGATTTTTCATAATCGCTCCCTTTACTGCCGGGGATGACATTGGTTACAAAGGTTGCTGTTAAGGTTTTCATACAGATTGACATCAAGAAGCGACCTATTATTGTCGGAACCATGGATATCGACATGGCAATCAAGGCAATTTTGGTTGGCATAGATTCCGCCGTGGGCCGAATTGTGACCGGGTACTTGATGACACTGCAAACAGAGCTGTTTAGGTTCTTCTTTCAGCAGATTGACGAAAGGCGAACCATGCGGATTATGACAATTAACACAACCGCCGTTTTCCGCTCCAAAATCGCGGGTGGCTTCGTGTTCGTGAATGAATGGGCCATCCATTTCGCCATGGCATTTGTAACATGTTTGATTTTTCATTTTGGTAGTCAAATCAGCGCTTGTGGATTTGAAGTAATCGTGACAATCGGTACAGTTAATCGCTCCAGACATAACCGGATGTTGGCTTTGCAGTGTAAACTGATGTTTCTCTTTGCTATGACAATTAAGGCAGGTTTCATTGATGGTCTTACCGGTAAGAGCCGCGTTAAAGTGCGCTTCAGCATCATGTACTTGATGACAGCCGAGGCAATTCACGCCGGCTTTGAAATGCTCGCCGGCATGGGCGTAATCGGCCTCCGATTTACCAAAATGGCACTTGCTGCAAATATCGAATGTCTCTACTGCCGTTAGCTCCGCCGGCCGGGTGATATTATCAACCGATGGTTCATTGACATGGTTTTCGAAATCGACATGGCATGAGGTACAGCGAACCTGTGTCAGCTTGTTGGCGGCCGAGTGCGATGTCTGTTCAAGGCTTGCGGCATAATCTGAATGGCAATCATAGCAGGCCCCATCATCGGAATCGGGGACAGCATACGAGTAATTGAGCAGGAACAATCCAAACGATATGGCCAGCGCCATGGCCAGAAGCATTTTTATGTCTTTAATAAAATTCAAAAGGGGGTCCCTCCTTTCGGATAGTAGTTTGGTAATTATTATTTAATTATAATACTTCCAATTACAAAAGGCTAAACGTTTTTCGACTCCCCTTTATCCAGAGTATCGTTTTGCGAATTTAAATCGACCGCCACAGTCTTTTCGGCTTTGTGTTTGAGCGCTGGGTCTTCCGGATGTTC
>JAAYTW010000300.1 GCA_012517955.1 Candidatus Zixiibacteriota bacterium
ACAAATATTTTATAAAATAGAAATGCATCTAAATAATACACTTGTTGAAATATTACGCTATCATCTAAAGTTTCCGTTTGCCAGCCATTTGTAACCGGTTCACACTCTATATAATATCTGTTAATTTCATTAGTCGTTTTATTGCGGATAGTATAGTAATTACCTTCCTGTTTTAATAGCTCATGGCCTGGCGGTATATTAATAGCTATAACCGTCTTGGCAGTCAGCGCGGCGAAAACAAGGGCCGGATATAAGAGCTTCATAAAACCCCTTTGTCTATGTTTTAGTATATTGTAAAAATGGGTAAAATCAACAACAATTTTATTCTTCCTACGTTTGACGCTTAAATTCCCTTGACATTCCCCTTAATCTTTTTATTTTTATAAGCTTATGATGATTGCGGATGGCCCTTCAGACGGCATCAAAGCCATTATGGGCTTGGGCAATCCGGGTCGACGGTATGCCGAAACCCGCCATAACTACGGGTTCATGGTTGTCGACCGAATCGCTTTTTTGAAAAGGAAAGAGTTTTCTCGAGGCGACGGCCCTTACTTTGCCTGCGAGGTCGAATTCGGCGGCGAAAATCTGACGCTCGTGAAATCGACCACTTACATGAATAATTCGGGCAAGGCGGCCGCCCTAATCTGCGAAAGTTTCGCAATCGTCCCCTCGCAACTGCTGGTTATCGCCGATGACTGCAACCTGCCGTTAGGCAAGATAAGATATCGGCCACGCGGTTCGGATGGCGGCCACAACGGATTGCTATCGATTATCGAGCACCTTCAAACCGAAGAGTTTCCTCGAATCCGTTTGGGAATAGGGGAAACGCCAAATGGCAAACCTCGAGAGGATTTTGTGTTGGAGGAATTCGCTTTAGAGGAAACAAAAACAGTAGAAAAAGTAATAACAAAGACAATTGAACTAATCGAGACGTTGGTCGCTAATAAATCGCGGACATCGTCAATTACAGTAAACGCGATCTAATCGGGTCGCTTAATCGTTAACCTTCCCTACTCCAGCAGTGGGGTCTTATGTCCGAAGGGAGGATTATGAGGATTTACGAACTTACATTTATCCTCAATCCCAGTTTAGATGAACAGGCCGTAAAGGCCAATCTCTCGCAAATAGAAGAACATATCAAGGGGCTCGGCGGTAATATCCTGGAAGTTCAGCATTTAGGGATGAAAAACTTCTCTTATATGCTCAAGGGGTACCGTCAAGGAAACTACTTCACTTTTTACTATGAGGCCGGTCCGGATGTCTGCAAACAAGTCGAAACCGCCCTGAAACTTAACGAGTCCGTCCTGCGGTTTCTAACTGTGGTGCTGGCGCCTAAAGAGTATAAGCCGCAACCGAAAGAAGAGACTCAGACCTCAAGCTAATTGGAGTAGATGATATGAGCGAAACAAGACCTCCGCTGTTGAACAAAGTATTCATAGTTGGAAACCTGACCCGCGATCCTGAACTTCGCCAAACCACGAATGGAACCCCGGTAGTCAATTTCCGGATAGCCGCCAATCGGCGCTTCAAAGACAATTCGGGCGAAGTGAAAGAGGAGGTCTGTTATATCGGCGTCGTGGCCTGGCAAAAGCTGGCGGTATCATGCGCTGATCACTTGACCAAGGGGAGCTCAGTTTACATTGAAGGGGAGCTTCGATCCCGCACTATTGATAACGGGAGCGGGGCGCCAAGAAATATAATTGAAATACGGGCAAGCCATATCCAATTCCTCGATAAAAAGCGAATAACAGACGAGGAAATTGACTATTCGAATAACGGCGAAATTGAACCGATAGAGGATATGGCCGACCAGGAGGAATAACAAATGGAAAAAAGAAAACGCAAAACTTGTCGTTTTTGCGAAGACGGCGGTAAACGCATAGACTATCGCGATGATAGATTATTGAGAAGATATGTTACTGAGAGAGGTAAAATCGTGCCCGGCCGGATGACCGGAACATGCGCCAAACATCAGCGGGCTTTATCTTTGGCCATACGGCGCGCCAGGATGTTGGCTTTGGTGCCGTTTACCACTGAAGAATTCGCTTAAAGTGGAAAATCAAGGGCTGGCGAAACCAGGACGGTCAAGCAAGGACCGTTCCCGGATGTGGCTGTTGACAGGATTGGCGGTGCTGTCCGGATTAGTATCCGGAATCCCGCTGTTAAACGCGATTTTTTTCCTAATCGGACTTGTTTCGCTGATAATTCTTAATGTCCGTTACGGATATTTACCCGCCGTTATGGGCGCCGTCTTGGTCATTGTGGCCAGCCTGTTTTTGTATGGGCCGTTTCTGGCGATAGGGTGTTTGTTGATGGTTATAGCGCCGGCCATGTTTATGAGTTATCAGGCTCGCAAAATCGGAGAGCCATCTACGATATTAGTATGGGGGATGGTTCCATATCTTATTCCTTTAGTGGCGCTAATTGTTTTTTATCCGGAAATAATCGCGCAGATGCCGGCGATGTTAGCCGAATTGAACAAACAGCTGACGCTAAGCGGAGCGATGTTCGGTGTGACCGGAGACAATCTAACTCGGGCCATGGTCTCGGCGCAAACGACTTTCGAATGGACAATCCGCTTAATGCCCGGCATTTTCGCGACAATGGCCGCCGCTACGGTGCTATTCGGTTATTTGGGCGCGGTCGGTATAGGTTCGCGGATGGGCGCGGTTATGCCGTCTTTCAGGCCGATGTATCTCTGGCGGGCAAGCGAATTATGGCTTCTGCCGCTGGGATTATCGTTGATTATGGTGCTATTCGGCGGGCAATCGTTTGGGCCGATAGGACAGAACGCGCTGGTATTTCTTGTGCATCTGTACGCCCTCTATGGATTCAGCGTTATAGAGTTTTATCTGCGGCAATCGATGTCGTCGGTATGGCTGCGGGTGATACTCTACTTATTGGTTATAGTCGCGGCGGTGGTTATTATTCCGATGCTGGCAGTTATCGGATTGATTGACAGCCGGTTCGATTTACGTAAAATTGGTGAAAAAGAAGAGTCTTCAAGTTATATGTAAGGAGCATAACGTGAAAGTAATTCTTAGAGATGATATCAAAGGCCTCGGTGCCTGCGGAGAGGTAGTCGAGGTCAAAGGCGGTTACGCCCGCAATTATCTGATTCCGAATAACCTGGCCACGATGGCCACGGCCGGAAATCTAAAAGCAATCGATGAGATAAAAAAACAAAAAAATATTCGCGATAACAAAAGAAAGCGCGAAGCCGAGAAAATCAAAGACAAGCTTGAAAAGATTTCTTTAACCGCAGAAGTCCAGGTTGGCGAAGAAGATAAACTGTTCGGTTCGGTTACCGCCGCCAATGTCGCCGCCTTGTTGAAAAATCAGGGCTTCGAAATCGATAAACATCTTATCCATCTGGATGAGCCGATAAAGGCGCTGGGTATATATACCGTTCCAATCAAATTGGAAAAAGACGTTATCGCAAATGTGAAAATCTGGATTGTGAAAAAGGGCGAGGGCGAATAATATCCGTTGCTGCCGGAAAAAACGATGACCGCCTGAACGCAGGCGATTATGGTTGTGCGTTTGGCGCGGAAGTAGTATTATCATTTAACTTGAACTGGCGGTGGATTAATGGGTTTAATTAAGGCTAAAATCGGCGGGCTGGCCCTCGATATAACAACGAACTCCCCTGTGGTTACTCTCAGTCCTGAGAATTCGCCGAAAGTGCTGCCTATCTGGATCGGGCATTACGAGGCTTGGGCTATCGGCATGGAACTTTCGGGAGTGAAATCGAAAAGGCCGCTTACACATGATTTGCTCTTTTCCGTGATAAAAAGCATGGGAGGCGAAATCGAACGTGTTTGCGTGGTGGACCTGGTGGAACAAACTTTCTACGCGAAAATCATAATCAAACAAGGGGAAAAGGAGATTGAAGTCGACGCTCGCCCATCCGATTCAATCGCGCTGGCGTTGAAAGCCGGGGCTCCGATCTTTGTGGAAGAGGTATTATTCAAGCTCAAAGAAGAAGGCGTTTCCGGTATCCCCGACCAGGAATCTCTTCGGGATAGATTGCGTCGCATGAATCCTGAGGATTTTGGGAAATATCAGCTATGATTATCTCATTTAAAGGGAAATCTCCGGTAATCGCCCCCGATAGTTTTATCGCCGATACCGCAACGCTTATCGGCGATGTTATTCTCGGAGAAGAGACCTCGATTTGGTTTGGGGCGGTTTTACGGGGAGACATCAATCAGATTAAAATCGGACGTTTCACTAATATCCAAGACAATTGCGTGGTTCATGTCAGCGGCGATGTCCCTACTGTTGTCGGCGAATATGTGACGGTTGGGCACGGCGCTATTATCCATGGCGGTACAATCGGCGATAACTGTCTTATCGGGATGGGATCGATAATCTTGGATAAATCGGTCATCGGTGATGGCTGCCTTATCGCCGCGGGCGCGTTGGTGAAAGAGAAACAGATTATTCCGCCAGGTTCTTTGGTGGTGGGAAATCCCGGAATAGTAAAGCGTCAGCTTTCGTCCGATGAACAACGATTATTCAAAGAGTGGGCGATTAATTATAGGGGATATGCGAAAAATTATATGTAGTCTGGTGTCATTGACGGCAACGGTCATAGTCATTTCCGCCGTAGCCGGCGCGGCTGAAACATTGCCATCGGCCAAAGATGGTTTGAATAGAGCGCTTGACCTTTACAACAGCGAACGTTATGAGGAGGCGGCCAACAGATTTGCCTATCTGGCGAATATTTATCCCCAAGATGAGTACCAGACGATTTTTCGCTTCATGGCCGCCAAATCGTTATACAAAGCGGGGCGATTCAACGAAGCTAATAGAGGTTTCTATAATTTTATAGTCGATTTTCCGAATTCATCTTATCTGGCAGAGGCTTTTTTCTATTGTGGGCATATCGCTTATAAGTCCGGGTCGTTTAGGGAATGCGCCGAAAATTACCTGAAAGCGATTTCAATCGAACCGAATTCCAAAACGGCCGAAATCGTTTTAGCGAACCTTGAACCCCTTTTAAATAATGACCTGACATTATCAGATTTGACCTGGCTGGCGCAAAACGTGGCCCAATATGACGGTGAAGGAGTCGTTAAATATTATCTTGGGCAGAAGCAACTCGAAAGCGGCGACTTTAAATCGGCGCTCATTTCTTTTAACGCCTATCTTTCCAGTCACGCCAAAGGCAAATACGCCGTCGAAGCGAAACAGGCGATTGATCTGATTCAGGACAGCAACACTACGCGCCCGATAACTATCGGGGTACTGGCGCCATTGAGCGGCTCGTATTCGGAATACGGATTGAATTTGGTATCGGGGGTCAAGTTGGTTTTCGACGAAATCGCTCATATCGGCGGACGTGATATCGAGCTAAAAATCAAGGATACCGCCGGCGATCCGGTGAGAGCGGCGGCCGCCGTTAAGGAATTGGCATCCAGCGACCCAGCTGTTATTATCGGGCCGTTACGTTCCGAATCGGCGGTAGCGGCGGCGGTGGCTGCTAATTGTATCGGCATACCATTAATTACTCCGACCGCGTCACAAAAAGGGATATCATCACTGGGAGATGCGATATATCAAATCTCGCCGCCGTCTGAAGAACTTGCGGCAAGTCTCGCGGAATATGCCATTTCTGTTTTGGGAATAAAGGAATTCGGGATTATTTCGCCGGGCGACTTCGCCAGTCGACAAGTAACCAGCGCTTTCTCATCGAAAGTATATGAACTTGGCGGCGAAGTTGTGGCGACCACATTTTACGAATCGGGTCAGACCGATTTCGGTAATCAGATTAAGCCGATTCACGATGTATTAGTGATGAAAACCGAAGAAAAAATCGCCGCCGGCGAAATCGATTCTCTGATTTATTACGATACGATTGCCGGTAAGTGGCTGGATTCAAAAGCCTGGCGGGTCAGCTTGGGAGCGCTGTTTTTGCCGGGCTATAGCGATGAGCTGGCTATGCTGGTGCCGCAAGTGCGTTACAATGTTATCGATACGCGTTATCTGGGTTTATTCGGGTGGGATTCACCGAAATTAGTCGATAGAATCGGCAATTATATTCAGGGGGCGATATTCGCGACGGATTTCCATCAGGGGGCGACCGGCACGGCTTGGAATGATTTTAATCACCGCTATAGGCAGAAATATAACCGCGAGCCCGAACGAGTGGCGGCGCTGGCTTTTGATGCTGCGTCGCTGGTGAAAACCGCCATTCAAAACGGCGCGGTAACGCCCGATTCGATGTCGGCCTATCTTAATAAAGTACAGAATTACCAAGGGGCCAGTTGCATGATTAATTTTAAATCAACCTCAAGAGCCAATAACGCGGTCAGCATTTTCCAGATTGACGGGCATTCATTTGACGAATTAAAATGAAATAGAAACAGATAAAGGCATAACATGAGCGATTCCGAAAAAAGAGTGGCGTTAACCATAACCTACGGCAATCAGCGTAGAGATATTACTTTTGATGAGCTGACGTTATCCAACAATTTCGCGTTGGAGGCGATTGTCAAGCTTTTGGTGGATAAAAAACTCATCGATTTGAAAGAGCTTCAGGAAACAATGGAACATATCAGCAAGGAAAGATATATCGATCCATCCAAACAAGAATCCAAGTAGAAAATGGCCGATTCATTGACATGGGTGTCTCATCCCGCCAAAGCCCGCAAGTTAGCCGCAACGCTGGTTGTGATATTTTTAATTATGGTTTACATATTGGTGTTCGAGATTACTCGTTCGATGATTATGGTGGTGCTGGCGATTTTACTTTTTACCATGTCGCTTTCGACTTTCTTTTTTCCGACCCGGTATGAAATTACGCCCGAAAAAGTGACGATTCGTTATCTTTTCACAACCGTGCAAAAAGATATGAGCAGTTTCCGTTCATATTACTGCGACAAGAACGGGGTGTTGTTGTCACCGTTCGTGGGGCCGTCACGTTTGGAGAATTTCAGGGGAATATATCTGCGTTACCATCAGAATAAGGAAGAGGTCGACGCGTATATTAAACAACTGTTCGAAATGAGGGAAAATGGGAATTAGGGATATCTTCAAAGTTCCCGGCGGCGAAAAGATTCCCGAAAGCGATAAACCTACGCCCGACGAACAAGAGCTGATGGATCGATTGGCCAAATGGGTGGTCAAAAAGGGGTTGACAGTGCCCGCCATTATCGCCCTGGAATCGGTCAAACCGCTCAACTGGATCGGGTCGCAGGCGATGGTGTTTTTCGATCCTTTCTTTTCCAGCATTTTTTCGGCCAAGACGACTCTCAAAGATTACGAAACATTTCAGCGCATGATGGAGAAAAGGCAGAATGTCGAGAATCTGCTTTTAACTATCGAGAAATTTGACGCGGAAGCCCAGAAGGCCGAGATGGCCGCCCGCAAAGAACAAAAAGCTATCCGTAAACAACGACGTCAAGAACGAATCGCCAAAATCGCGTTCTGGAAAAAACGCAAGTAGCAATAAATAATCCGATAAAATCGTTATAAGAATCATCGATAAATTTTCTGCATCTCTACTTACGGGATTTAAGGCTGGATACCCCGCTTTAGATAGATTGTCGGGTTTCTCCACCGTCTGCGGCGGTGTCGAAACGCCGACCTACGGGATATGGTCTGGATTTCGGGTGTCGTCGGGTCTCCGTACCCGACGGGCCTCGCGGTCAGGTGCGGAGACCTGACCGCACGATATATGAGGTTGTCATTCCTGGCTTGACCCGGAATCCAGGATTGTATCGAATATTCGCAGGTCGAAACCTTTATGGTTTCGACAACTATTCGGTATCGAAAACAGATAGACTGTCGGGTTTC
>JAAYTW010000034.1 GCA_012517955.1 Candidatus Zixiibacteriota bacterium
AACCGAGGGCACCCATACCCAAATCGGAGTCGATTTTGTTTCCAAATTCAACGAAAATCCGGTAGTCCTTAACGCTATTGCCAGTCATCACGAGGATGTTCCTATGGAGACTCCTTACGCCGTATTGGTTCAAGCCGCCGATGCTATTTCGGGTGCCAGACCGGGGGCCAGAAGGGAAACCCTCGAAGGTTACATCAAGCGGCTGGAAAAGCTGGAGGAGCTGGCTGATTCATTCTCGGGCGTGGGCAAATCGTACGCCATTCAGGCAGGTCGCGAAGTCCGCGTAATTGTGGAATCCGACAAACTCGATGATGTCGGCAGCGCTCAATTAGCCAACGAAATCGCCCGCAAAATTGAACAAGAACTTGAATATCCCGGCCAAATTAAAGTAACTGTTATCCGGGAAACGCGTAACGTGGAATATGCCAGATAAGGATGATTTTTTTCTGGCCGATGGTTTTGTAATTTATGGCTTATCGCCGAATCGCAAGACTTTCGCCCATAACATAAAAAACGAGTTGTTAAGGCAAGGTAAAAGGGTTTTTGTGGTCAATCGACCGGGCCAAGCCGGCTATACCGATTTGAAGGAGCTGAATAATCATGTTGACCGGGCGATTATCGCTATGAAACCGAAAAATACCGTTTCCGTAATAGATGACCTCGTTTCCGCTGATATTCATAAAGTATTTCTTCAGCAGGGTTCATATGACAAAGAGGTGTTGGCTCAATTTGCTGATAGCGGATTTGATGTTTATACCGGCTGCGCTATGATGTATATGGCCGATGCGGCTTTCATACATAGATTTCATCGTTTTTTTTACGAGTTGTTCGGCGGTTCAAAATGAAATTTCTTTTTATCGGCGATATTATGGGTGAACCAGGCATCCAAGCGATTACTGACGCCTTGACCCGTTTCCGCCAAGAAAACCAAAAATTTGATTTTATTGTCGCCAATGTTGAAAATGCCGCCGCCGGATATGGTATCAACCGCGATACTTTACGCAAACTGGCCGGTTTGGGGTTGGATTGTATGACAAGCGGTAACCATATCTGGAATCGCCCTGAAATATACGATATTCTCAATGAGGAAAAACGTTTGCTTCGTCCGGCTAATTACCCTATCGGTAACCCCGGATTCGGCTGGCAGGTTTATACCGCCCTTAATGGTGTCGAAGTCGCGGTAATCAATCTTCAAGGGCGGGTTTATATGCAGGAAATTGATTGCCCATTCCAGGCCGCCGATAAAATTCTCGAACAGATGGGGGAGAAATATAAAATCATTTTAGTTGATTTCCATGCTGACGCGACCAGCGAAAAACAGGCTATGGGTTGGTATCTTGATGGCCGAGTTAGCGCGGTGATTGGTACCCATACCCATGTCCAATCGGCGGAAACCCGCGTTTTGCCCCGTGGAACCGGTTTTATCACGGATGTCGGCATGTGCGGCCCATACGATTCGGTAATTGGTATGCAGATTGAAGATGCTCTCGTGCGTTTTCTAAAAGGCAGGCCAAATCGCCTTCGCGTCGCCGCTCATAATATAAAATTCGCCGGATTGATAATGGAAATCGACGAAAAATCCGGCCGCTGTTTGGCGGTGCGCAGGATTCTTAACGATATAGCGCCTGAAATCGAAAACGAATTATAATTATGAACGCTGTACTAATCGATGGCAAAAAAATCGCCGGCGATATAAAGTCGGAAATTCAAAAGGAAGTCCTAAAACTAAAATCAAGCGGCGTTACCCCGGGCCTCGCGACGGTATTGGTGGGCGATAATCCGGCTTCCCATCAATATGTTAATATGAAGGTCAAGGCCTGTCAGGAGTTAGGGATATTTTCCGAAAAAATCGTTAAGCCTAATGACTTTCCCCAATCGGAATTATTGTCGCTGATAGATTCATTGAACCGTCGTGATGATATCCACGGTATTCTTGTGCAGTCTCCTTTACCCGATCATATCGATGAGGGTAAGGCCATTTTGCGTATTTCCCCCACCAAAGATGTCGATGGTTTTCATCCAATAAACCAGGGCTTGATGCTTGCCGGAAAACCAAGATTTCTTCCCGCCACTCCATTCGGAATCGTAGAGCTTCTATACCGCTCCGGATATAACCCGTCCGGCAAACATGTGGTGGTTTTGGGACGCGGTTATCTGGTCGGGCGTCCGGTGGCGGCCCTGTTGGCCATGAAATGGGAAAAGGGAAACGCCACCGTTACGGTATGTCACACCGGCACGCCGAATATTTCACATTTCACCAAACAGGCGGATATAATAATCGCCGCCATAGGACAGCCAAGGTATCTTAAGGCAGATATGGTCAAACCAGGCGCGGTCGTTATCGATGTCGGCACTAACCGGATTGCCGATCCAACTCATCCCAAAGGCCTGCGCACTGTCGGCGATGTTGATTTTGATTCAGTTAAGGAAATCGCTGGGGCCATAACTCCAGTACCAGGAGGAGTCGGCCCGATGACTATCGCTATGTTGCTAACCAATACTCTAAAGGCTGCAAGAAAAGATTTCGCTTATGACTAATAATGTTCTATCGGTCAGCGCCTTGACGAAATCTATCAAGCAGTTACTCGAAAGCGGATTCCCTTCGGTTTGGGTGGAAGGCGAAATCTCCAACTATATTAACCATTCGTCCGGCCATCGCTATTTTACTCTTAAAGATGAAGGGGCGCAAATTAAATGTGTTATTTGGAAAGGCATGAGCCGTTATTTGTTTTTCGAGCCGCAGAACGGAATGAAAGTCAAAGCTTGCGGTCAAGTAACCGTATATGAAAAATCAGGTCAGTATCAATTGACCGTTACCAATATGCAGCCGTCTGGAATCGGTGCTCTGGAAATCGCATTTCAACAGCTGAAAATTAAATTGGAAAAAGAAGGGCTTTTTGACCCCGAACATAAACGTCCGCTTCCTGAATATCCACGAAAAATCGGAATCGTCACTTCGCCGACCGGCGCCGCGGTTCGCGACATCATTAATATTATAAACCGGCGCGCTCCCTGGGTCGAATTGATAATCCGTCCCACTTTAGTACAGGGTGAGGGGGCTGCCGCGGATATCGTGAAGGCTATCGAAGAATTCAATGAGTATGCCCAAACGGATTTGCTCATCGTCGGAAGAGGCGGGGGCTCACTGGAAGATCTTTGGCCTTTTAATGAGGAAATTGTGGCTCGCGCCATATATAATTCCGATATCCCGGTCATCTCGGCGGTCGGCCATCAGATTGATTTCACTATCGCCGATTTCGTGGCTGACCTGCGCGCCCCGACGCCATCCGCCGCGGCTGAAATCGCGGTTCCCGATAGCGCCGAGTTGAAAGAATATTATATCGATATATATAAACGCATATGCGCGGCCCAGGTCGAAAATATCAGCGCTTATAAAAGCAATTTAATCGGGCTGGTTTCCCGCTATGGATTGCGTCGCCCGCTTGAAATAATCAATTCTCGATTACAACGCATTGATGATTTAAGTCAGCATTTCAAACAATCGGCCGCTCATGCGGTCGACCAATTTAAAAATAGATTGGCGGTTGTCAACGCCCGGCTCGGTTCAGCCTCCCCTAAAAATATTATGAGCCGCGGTTACGCCTTCGTTTCATCGCCACATACTGGTGAGACAATCAGGTCGTTTACGCAAACGGCCGTTGGGGATGATATCGATATTAGGCTGTTCAAGGGTTCCCTGTCCGCCAAGGTTTCAAGAGTGAGAGGTGAAAATTGAGTTCGCAATTACCTGATGCCGATACTGGTAAGATGTATTACTCCATTTCAGAGGTTGCCTCGATGTTAAAACTTGAGGCGTATGTATTGCGTTTCTGGGAAAAAGAATTTCCGCAACTTCGACCGAAAAAGAATCGCGCCGGCAACCGCACCTATCAGCAAAAAGATATTGAACTGCTATTACAGATAAAACACCTTCTCTACGAGAAAGGGTTCACAATCGATGGCGCCCGCAATTACTTAAAAGATAATGCCAAATCGCCTGAATCGAACAATCAATCGGAAATGGCCAAGACGCTGTTGAAAGAGATTCGTGCCGAGATTGACGACATTATTAAGCTGTTTCCGTAAATATATCAGGCACGAGGCGTCTTGTAACGCCGGTGATTTCCTGATTTGATTGAAAGCGGTATCTTGTTTTAGAACCCTATGGCTATCAAAATCGCCCAAATAATTTTCCTTGATTTTACGCCGATATTCGATATCATTTAATTGAACCTTTATTTGTCGGAATCCCAAATACCGGCAATTAGGGATTAAGTCGGGGCGTAGCGCAGCCTGGTTAGCGCACTTGCTTGGGGTGCAAGTGGTCGGCCGTTCAAATCGGCTCGCCCCGACCAGAAAAAAACATTTCATCCTTTACAGTTGCTTAATCGTACTCCTATAATCCTCTCCATGAAAATAAAAACAATCGCGATAATTGCCGGCGGCACAATTAGCGACCGCCCGTTTCATCAAAAAGTATTGGCCAAGGCCAATCTGATAATCTGCGCCGACTCTGGCGCCGACAACGCCTTCAAATTGGGCGTAATCCCCAATTATGTGATAGGCGACCTCGATTCTATAAGTTATACCGCGTTGCAAAAACTGCAGAAAATCCCACATTGCCGAATCTTGTTTGACCATAATCAAAACAAGACCGACCTTGAGCTGGCGATTGCTTTAGCTCAATCATTCAATCCCGCCGAGGTTATCATTCTTGGAGCAATCGGGGACAATCTCGATCACACTCTGGCCAATTTAATCTGCCTCGATAAAATCCGGCGCGATATTTCCGCTTATATAATTGATAATCGCCACGAAATCCATCTTGTGGATAAATCGATTACCCTCAGAGGTAAAAAGGGGGATATCGTATCGGTAATTACGTTGATGCCGGTTAAAAATTTGAAGTATTCCGGCCTTAAATGGGACCCCGACAATATAAATAGTGTTTTCGGATGGTTTGGGATTCGTAACCGAATGACCAAATCATCGGCCGAAATTACCGTAGATTCCGGGAAAATTCTGGTAATAAAAATTACGGCGCGGAAGCCTGATGTATCGTGCCCCGGTTAGAATAAAGGGTTATACCACGTTTTCCATTTACTAATCGCCACGAATCGATTATATTGAATTATGCGTTTGTTGGCAATCATTCCCGCTTTTCAAGCGGTTTCGTATATTCGAGGCGTAATCGATTCCGCTAAAGATCGCGTCAGCGATATCCTTGTTGTAGACGATGGTTCCACGGATGGTACCGGTGAAATCGCTAAATCGGCCGGAGCTATTGTAGTCCGACATGATTCAAACCGCGGCAAAGGAGCGGCACTTAAGACGGGATTCGCGTACGCCATTGAACATGATTATGAAGCGGTTGTTACGCTTGATGCCGACGGTCAACATGACCCCAAATATATACCCGAT
>JAAYTW010000301.1 GCA_012517955.1 Candidatus Zixiibacteriota bacterium
GCATTTGTCGGTTGCACCAACGGATCCGTTTATATCTGCGACATCATTGATCCCGAAGGACCATTGCCGGTGGCGGAAATTAATTTCGGCAGCGCCGAAATGGGCGGGATAAACCAGGTTTCCGTTAACGGTCATTATCTTTGTATCGCCGGCCAGCAAGGCGGATTTGGCATTTACGATATCAGCGATCCTATTCATCCAGCCGAAATAGGTACTTATGATACACCAGGGAACGCTTATAGCGCGGTAACAAGCAATGGCGGTATTTTTGTTGCCGATGATTATAGTTTCGAAATCTTCGAATGCCCTTCTCTTGGAATTGACGAGCCCGGAGCAACACTCCCCGTCAACTATGTGGCAACCCATAATTATCCAAATCCATTTAACGCTAATACTGTGATATCATTCACATTAGGGGCGGAGTCAAATGTAACGCTTCAGATGTATGATATTATGGGAAGGCGAATTGGCAGTCAAAGTCTGGGCAGGTACTCGGCAGGTTCCCATAATCTAAATTGGGATAGCCATTTGCTACCATCGGGCGTATACTTTTATAGGATTGCGACTGATATCGGCACAGCCTTTGGAAAGATGACCGTATTAAAATAAAAACGCAGGAAAAGGGTCGATTGATTATTTCAAGAGAACACATTATCTTGACATAAGAATCAGGGATTATTATATTGTAATCGACCCTCCTTGTTTTTGGTTTCGGGTTCGGCTAATCGAATTTGAAAGTCGAACCCTTATTTTATTCCGGCTGAAATGAGGAAGGGGTTAAAATCGGTATCGTAATCGTAATAGTCCGAATTTTCCGCCCGCTTTAGGAAATTCACAACCACGTAGGTAACCGGTGTCATCAGCGCCTCGATTCCGCATTTAAAAATGTAATTCGTTACGATTAGGTTAAGCCAAATCGCCTCCGAAAAACCGGCAACTCCCAAAATGGTCGCGATTGAAATAAATATTGTCGTGTCGATTCCCTCTCCCACTAATGTACTCCCTATCGTTCTTGTCCAAAGCCAACGTCCTTGCGTCGCGATTTTCATTTTTGCCAGGATATAAGAATTGGAAAATTCCCCAGCCCAATAAGCGGTCATGCTTGCCAGCACTATTGCTCCGCTGCTGACGCCGCCGAGAATCAAATTATATCGTTCCATTCCGACCGCGCCCGCCCAGCCCGATTCCGCCGGCATTTTACCGACTATCCATAGAACAAGGCTCATCAAACCGGAACAGAAAAAACCCATCCAAATAACCCTTCGCCCGCGTCGATAACCGTATACTTCCGTAAGAACATCTCCAAAAATGTAACTGAGAGGAAACAGAATAGTACCGGCATCGAAAGCCAGCCGTAATCCGAAAATCGAAACGCCCCAATCGATTATTTTTGCCGATGAGGCTATATTGCTAATCAGCAATACGGTTACGAAAGCGACCATTATAAAGTCGTAATACCGATATTTCGTCGCTGGCTGATTATGTTTCATATGAAATAATATAACCAGAAGATGACCTGTCTTCAATCTAAAATTGAAAGATTTTCTGGTTCAGTAAGATATCCGTAAAACGAAAAAGCCCCCTCGAGATGAATCGAGAGGGCTTTGTGATGATAGATAAAAATTATCTCTGTCCAGGCGCTTTCGGAGGCATCACGCTCGAAAACTTGTGGTCGTTCTTCGTATCAAGCTTAACAGCCCGCCTTATCGTTGATTGCTCTTCAACCGGCGATATGATTGTTCTGGGTAAAGTGGTAGGGAAGAAATGGCAATAACTAAGCGGCGCAGTGCCCTTGAAATAGGCGACCAATTTGGTGATATCGGAACCTCTGAATTCGCAGTTGCCGTTGACATCCCCGGCAACATACAGGTATGTACCTGTCGAATCCATATAGCAGCTATCCCTAGGAACGGGACCTACGCCTTTGAAGTAACGCACGCCGTAGGTGACATCGCCGCCCATGCGTTGGCCGTCGCCGCTGATATCGCCGATAACGTATTCACAGGGTACAGTCGTTACGGAACATGGCTCATAAGCCAAATAAAGCCTCATAATCCAATCATAGCTGGTGAAAAGATTCCAGGCCGGATAGTAATTATTGGACGTCCAGTATGATTTATTGTCTGGATCGGTTTGATCGGCAAAAATACCTGGTTTATTATCACCGATTTGACCCGGCACCCATTTTACGACCACCCAAATCCAATCGTTATAGCCCGTTATCGCTGTATCTTGAGGGAAGTCGAGAATTATAACATCAGCGTTTCCGGTGACTTGCACGTTAAGGCTCTCTGCGAATGGATTATCGACATCGGGCGCATTTTCTGAAAGGCTTGGGCATACTCTTACCCAGGCGAAATTGCTGGTCATCGTCGAATCCTGCATACCGGCGAAAATAAGAGCCCCGTCGACCTTGAAATCGGGCTCAATCGGCCGGAATTTAACCGCGAACATATCATTGTTACTCGCGGTATCTTGGACCACATAACGGTTTTCCGCAATGCCGTCGTCCCATAAGTGCGAAATCACGTTGCCCACAGGGAAATACCAGGCGTCGTTATCGTTATACGAATACTCATCTCCCGTTAAAAGGGCGGTGGCCGAAATAATATAATCGCCGGGAACCATCTGCAACCAAGTCGGGAAATGTATTAAGCGGCCGGTTTTGGGGGCTAATCCGGTAACGGTTACCGAATTATCATATACGACGATTGTTGTATCATCGTAATCCATAACTTTCAATCTAACAGGGAAAGACTCGGTATTTTCGCCGAAATTGAATACGTTCACCCACATTTCCTGGTCACAATTTGTGCGGCCGCCGATTGCCGGTAGGCTGTCGATATTCGTTACGCCCACGTCATGATTGAAAAACGTATCAACTACAACGGCGCGCATCATCCAATCGCGCGATAACACGTTGTACCAGCCCGAATCAGGATTTGATATGAAATACGAATTCAGGCTTGGCGCCGTCGAATCGGAACCGATGGCCGGGTCCAAAAAGCCATTCTTATATCTAAATTCAATGAAAAATGAACCCGAATTTATCACCGGACATTGCGCTCCAGGAATTATCCAGGTAAGCCAGTGATTTCCGGTTTTATACGGCGATGACATTTCTTCCGGACCATAAATTATCGGACCGGGGGCGCCGGTATCGCTGGTTATGGCGAAATCAAAAGCGGTGGTGTCGACGATGTTAAATCTTAACATAGTAATCACCGCCGGATAATGATTGGGTGTAATCCTTACCGCACAACGACGATCCGTCCCACCATTACTTGTGTCGATATAGAACGCCCCGCTGAATTGACCATCCTCGTTTTTCAACTCATGACCGACATAGACATAAAAGTCGAAAGTTTCGGCAGTGTCGGCGGGCAGCCGGGTGACATTGGGTATTGCATCTTCAGCGGTCAAATAATACGAAATTTGAGTCCCCGGTATCTGCGCCGGTATTGAGGCCCAACGATAGCCGGCCGAATCAACCATTACCAGTTCGGTATAAGCGCCGCCGTTAACCGAATATAGGCAACTGGCCGTGGCAACGGCAGTATTATCCGTAATCAAAGCTTTGACAACGTAGTTGCCGTCATAGGAAAATCCAGCCGAAATCGGGGTATGTTTAATCACGGGAGGAATGCCGTCTCCACCGTAATAGAACACATAAGCGCGGATATTCATGTCACCGGCATCTGAACCCCAATCGTTCCAGCCGGGATAACCCGGATAGTTGTAAACATAGTTCAATGTCGCCGCAACGGTTTTGCTGTCCCATGTCGGGAATGTACGAAGAGTATCCGTAGAGCTTAGGGTCGTATCGATTTCTTCTGTACCTATCCAGAACTTATCCAACCCCATATCGAGTGTTTCCGGCAAGGCAATATAGGTCCTTTGAAGTCTATTGCCATCGATTGCCACCATGAATGGCGTAATTAGGTCGCCTCCCGGAATATCTCCGGCATCCGCGTAAACGTGAATCTTTATAAAGCCGGTGTTCATCGGCCTGCCGCGGTCATAATTACCGAGAGTCAGGGCGAATAAAGAACAGGCCTGAAGTGGCACAAACTGAGTCGCAAACGTGGATGGCTGAGCCGTGTTATAATAGTGATTTGGGGCAAGGTCGTAATAGAGGCTGTCCATCGATTCGGTGTCGAGAATCAACGAGCCATCCGTATTTGAAGGCTTTACGCCCACCAATTGACGCAATGGAAGTTTCGTTTTCTGTACATCAGTGTTCGCGTTATATGCCGGTATTTGTGTCGGGTTTACCGTTCCCGGAGCAATTACTGCCACTCGCGCGAACACAAAACCTACAATTAATAATGCGGAAATAACACTTGTTAGTAAGATTCGCTTCATACACACCTCATGTAATTTAAAGTTTTCGCCTAAGGGTTAATTAAAAAGCTGATTAATTTAACCACCTCCTTAAGTATTAGAATGTAAAACAACCTACTTGAAGCCCCAATTCTTCGTAGTATTGCATGTTAAAATATATAATAAAATATATATTGTCAATTAAAAATAAAAACTTATAAATCTATTCAATTAAAATGCCGGAGGTCGGAATCGAACCGACACGGGGTTTAGGCCCCACTGGATTTTGAGTCCAGCGCGTCTGCCAGTTTCACCACTCCGGCTTGGCGCAAATATTAATATAATCCCGCCCGACAGTCAAGTAATAAGCGCTATAATCTCCTCCCAAATTGTCAGCATAACCGATATTTGCAATAATGCAATTCTTTGCATAACCGATTAGGGTAGTTTCTGCCGAAGGTTTTTGACCGCAGACATGATATTGTCTAATTTGGCCTTAGACTCCTCAATTGTTCTTGTTTTAAGGCCGCAATCGGGATCTACCCATATCTGTTCTTTAGGGATATACTCAGTGGCTTTGATAATTCGGTTCTCGATTACCTCAACCGGCTCCAACAAGTGGCTGTGCACATCGACGACCCCGAATGAAATATCTTTAGTAAAAGGATGCTTTTTAAACAATTCGAGCATGTCCAGGTCGGAATTAGACATTTCCAGATCGATATTGTCCACCGGAATCTCAAGCATTTTAGGATAAATTTTCTCAAAGGCCCCGTAACAAATATGAGTGATGAAATATGCGTTCTGTCCCTCGGTTATGACATTCATCGTTTCTATGGCGATATCGATTTCATCCGGCCTGACCGACACTGCCGGCTCGTCAATCTGAATCACTTTACAGCCTGCGTCAATCAAGGCTTCGACCTCCCGGCGGATACACTCCGCCAACGCCATCGCGGCCGCTCGCCGGTCGGGGTAATATTCGTTAAAGGACCAATCCATTATAGTATATGGCCCGGTCAACATTCCCTTAACCGGCCTTTTTGTTTTCGATTGGGCATAGCGCCACCAACCAAGCGTCATCGGGCCAAGCCACTTTATTTCATCATTGATAATCGGCTTATTATAAAAACGGTTTCCATAAGATCTGACCAATCCGCCTTTAGCGAAACCGGGCAGCAACTCGGCGAAATATGCCACCATGTCGCCCCGGTACATCTCGCCGTCAACAATAATATCGATGCCAGCCTTATCCTGATATTCTATCCACTCATCGGTTGCCTTTTTTTCGAGTTCCACAAGTTTGGCGCGGTCGATTTTATCGTTTTTAAAATCGACTCTGGCCGATATCAACCAGTCTGGTTTGGGAAATGAGCCAACACTGGTAACGGGGAAGAGGGGGAGATACAGATTCAATTTGGCGAGTTTTGAATTCATCGCAATCCTCCCTTCAGCGTATTTGCGAAATCGGCGGATAGCTTAAGCTTGTCGAATGCCCGATCGCGCGGAAGATATTCCAAACCGCAGGAGGTTGTTATATATACTGTTTGATTATCTAATGATGCCAACAGTCTATCTGATTTGGCGCGAAGCTCTTCTATATTTTCCATCTTTGTATTGCGTCCATCAATTATGCCAAGCCCGATATTTTTAGGAAAATGCTTAAGAGCGTCGAATAGGTTTCTCGAATAAGTAAAATCAAATAACAATCCCGGCACCGGTAATTCGACAAGCTTCTCAAGAAGCGGAGCCGCGTCGGCGAAATATAATCCAA
>JAAYTW010000302.1 GCA_012517955.1 Candidatus Zixiibacteriota bacterium
ACTCTATATTGTCGAAACCGTGAAGGTTTCGACCTACATTAATACAACATCAAAGCCAGCCGCCTTAAAATAATCTACCCTGCTGTCGGGTCGCCTGACCCGACGGCCTTCGACTGTGGCGTCGGGTCTCCGTACCCGACGCCCCGGTCAGGTGCGGAGACCTGACCGCACAATAATAGAAACTCCTATTACCGACAGGTTTAACTTTTAATTTTAGGGGTTCAACAGTAATATTTACAACACTGGAAGAGTATAACCAAGTGAAAAATGTAAGTCCAATTATTTTTTTCCAACCAGTATTGTAGCATTTTTAGGATACTCAATTGGTCTATTTGTAGCGAAAATGCGACAGTTAATAGCTTAATACCATTAATCGGAGTGTTTTCGATAAATGTAGTCGATACAACTTCTCTGATGTCACTCGTGAAATAAATCAAACTTTTCAATTTTTACAAGTTTGGCACAAAGATTGCATCACAGCTTAATAAAAAGCGAAACGAAAAGGGGGGTTTTGAAAACAAAAAATAGGAGGAAGCCGTGAAAAGCAAAATTATGTTTTTAATCTTTTTGATAATTCTTGTTTTGTTTACTTTAGGTTGCGATTCAGAATTTAACGTAATGAGAATAATATCAAAAACTGGCTCCTTGTCTTTTACCTAAACGGAGGTGTAATAGTATGTGTTTTAGAAGAGCATTCAAGACTTTGACAGTTGTTGCAGCATTTTTATTTTCAACCAATGGAAATGCACAGCTTCCGCCTTTCGACGAAACTGCGGTAGTAAAAATTTACGCATATTATGGTATCAAATCGATCAGAGAAGTCGAATCGGAACCTAGGCTCAAGGATAGCGATTATTATATTGGTTCACCCCAATATGCGTATGGCTCAGGCATTATTATTGATTCCCGCGGCCTTATATTGACAGCAAAACATGTAAGTGAAGGGGCAAAGTTTCTAACAGTTAAAATTCCTGGAAACACTCTTTCATATCCCGCCGTGACCCTCTTTGAAGACAATGAATATGATTTTTCTGTTATATATATACGAGGCGCTTTTTCGAATTATAAACGTCTTCCTGATAGCGCGGTCGGGATAACAACAGGAATGGCGGTATGGGCATACGGATATCCAGAACTCGCTGGAGAAAAAAATCCGACAATTACGTCGGGACATATCACAAACAAGAGTTCGATTACTGGCTATTGGCAAATGGATGCAGCGATTAATCCGGGTAATTCTGGCGGTCCGCTTATCGATAACTACGGTAATATTGCTGGCATAGTTGTTGGACAATTAAACGGATCTCAATTAATGAATTATGCCCTTCCAATAGAGACCATATTGCCGACCATGCGAAACCTTATTTCGACCGGACAATTAGATCAACCCATGCGGGAGTTCCAAAATCAGCCATGGAAGTTGCGTCAGGTTTCAGAATTTTTCTCGAAGACATTAAGTAGGTTTTTTGAAAAAGACAATTATTTCACGATTGATTTTGCGAGTGATTTTGAGGATTTTATGAAAAATCACGCTATCGATGAATACAAAACCCAAGAATTTGCTAATTGTCTTGCCATTTCTGCAGTAGGGGTATGGAATGAAGCCGTGGCGAAAGCTATTAAGAGTGACAGAATAAAAATTGTAGATGCAACTACCGATGACCTTTATAGCTTTGCGATTGCCGGTACATTAATGAAAGCTGCCGTCGGGATAGACCAAAGCCTTGAAGGAATAAAAGTAGTAGAACAAATGCTGACTGTCGTTAAAATAATTGAAGAATTTTCCGAGACACTACCGGATATTATTGTAGTAAGCCCTATTAAGGGTGATCGCTGGAAATCTGGGGAAACGGGATGGATTGAATGGCACCCCGATAAAGAAGTCGGCTCTGTTCGGGTAATGCTTGACTATTCTACAAATGATGGAAGAGACTGGAATACTATCCTGAACTATAATTCTTTGGAATCAGATTGGATTAGAGATGTGGATAATTACCGTTATGGGTGGAATATACCTCAATCTATTAACTCAAGACAATGTCTTGTTAGAGTAACAATTGCGAATTCAAAGGGGAAAATAAAATACGCGCAATCTGAATCGTTTCGTATTCAACGATAAGCAACTCTTATCTACAACTTGAATTTCGACCGGGATGAGGTTGTGGAAAACAATGTTGTTGGTTCAACATTGGAAAGGGTTAAAATCGTAACCGATATCGTTAAAGATAAGAATCTACCCTCTTCGGTGAAAGCGGTTAAACATTTTGAAATTAAATTTCCGAAATTGACCTTCAGCCCAAGAAATGCCAATATTACTAAAACTGCCAGAAGTTTACGAATCAATTCTAAGATCTGGTGTCGCGTGCTCAATGAAAAAAATTCTTGTGACATTCGAGAATCATGCGGCGTCGCTTCGAATATCTGATCCTCCTGATAAGGAAATCGATAATATTCTTGTGCCAGCCGCTCAGCTTCATCTCGGAATAAATTGCTTTGACGACGGGAACCATGCGGTTACAAATGGATCGCTAATGCTAGGACAATTACTAACTACCGGTATGACAAAAGATAATGAAGTACCATCGTCGATTCTATACGGAGGCATTCGACGAGGCTGGGTCGGCGATATAACCGGGAACGAAACTCGAACAAAAGTAGGAACTCACTTCCGGAGTTTATTCGTTGGTCTGGAGTTGTGGTTAACAAGACTTGGTCTATCCATTAACCCGGAATTCGCCAATCCGGACAAGCCTCGACAAATGTGTTGGGAAACTCGGAACACTATCTATTGGTTTCATCGTGGGTTAGATAACCTTTACGTTAACGAATGGAAAATGCTTAGCCCAGAAGAAGGGAGGTTTTAAAGGCCGATACTATAAGGTGTACAGTATTTTGTATATGAGATTACGTGCTCAATTATGATATTGAAATACGCGGAGGAGTCAATTATGTCAAGAGCCAAAAGGATTTTTCTTTGGGTTACCCTGAGTCTAATAGTACTAATCGTGTTAACGTCGGTAGCAATTTCGCAAGAGCATTCAAGGCGGTCAGTGGAAATGCGCAACAAAGCGGACGAACTGTTATGGATCGGCGACAGTGTCGTAATCGCCGTGGATTTTGACGGATTCGTCAACAAAACGGCAAAACTACAGGCGTTTCGCGCCGCTGACCTAACCGAGCTTTGGTATACAGAAGTACCAGTGGGAAAGCGGCAGCGGTTCGAAGGAGCGTTATGGTTCGACAAGCAAGCAGGCGTGATGTTTCTTGGACACGGGCCGTTCTCAGCGGTTGATTTGCGCGACGGTACGGTTCTTTGGTCTATACCATACGATACGATTGGGTTCGTCCATGACGTGCTTTTCGGCACGGAGCGACTGCTAGTCCTAGGGTCGGAACGCATATCCTCATTCCGCCTCCAATGGTCATTGTCTCC
>JAAYTW010000303.1 GCA_012517955.1 Candidatus Zixiibacteriota bacterium
AATATTCGCCGTTGCTGAACGCCGTAACTTCATCCAGCCTTTCGGTCTTTAAATTCAATATCATTATTTTTATTCCGCCGATTCCTATTTTTCCGGAACTGGTGGAACGCCATATCGAACCGCTCAATTCGCTGACTGTTACCATCGGCACTTCAACCGAGGTTACCACGTTCGGATTGCATGATATTTTATAAGTTTCATGAGCTGGTTTTAAAGTCGGGTTATCGATGCTGTTCTGGTCTATTTGCACTATATATTCTTCATAAGGCTTCAGCCCGTCGTAGTAATACGATTTTCCCCGGCCGATAGATTGTTCTCTTCCCCCCTGAATTTTCGCCCTGACTCCTGGTAGGTAGTCTTCATCTTTATCGCGGACGCCGTTGAAATTCCTGTCCTGAAACGGGCAAATCGCCGCCGTTCCAAAACCTATCGCCGTTCGGCGGTCGAATCGCAGTCTGCCGAAATCCTTATCGAACCGCACCGAACCTCGCTGTACCTGGCTCATCGAGGTGGTCGTCCCTGATTTCAACGCGCGAGTCGTAAAATTGGCGAACCCAGTAAAGAAATTGAATGCCAACATGTATATATTTGATTTAGTCAATTCATTGCGTTCGAATGTAATCGCCAGTTGGCCGGTTCGGAACAGTCTTTTGTTCAGAATTACAGCGTACTGAGTCAAGTTTTTTTCCCGATGGTCATAGGTCGCTTTTAATTGCGGCTGAATCCAGGGAACAAACAGCGCCGAAATCAATATCTGACTAACAGACTCCCGGGCCGTGCGTTTTTCATAGATTGACATTTTATATTTGCCGGTATAACCGATTTGCAACCTGTTGAAAGCCGTATTGAAACCATAGGTCATATTCAAATAATCGACTCCGGGATATCTATCCCAAACCGCGTTACAGCGCAAACCCAGATATTTTTTACCGAGCCTGAAAGGCGATGATGCCGACAGCTGGGCGCTATTTTGTTGACCCAGCTTATTACGAAATTTATTAGGGTAATATTTCGTGTATCCGGCATTTATATTCGCCGATGATGAGCCGCTCAAATTGATGCTGTAGCGGTCAGCGTTTCCTGGCGAAAACGAGCCGTTGAGCGTAATTGCGCTGGATGGTTGAAATGTGATTTCGCTGGAATATGTATTATTTTCGCCGCCACGCGATTGATATGGCATATCGTAGGCTATACCGAAAGTCATGTTATCGGCGATTCCATAATAAAATATTCCCTGCCCGTAATTTCCTTTATCTATCAAATACGATGATTGTCCCGCGGCCAGCGAATATTCGAAGTTGCCCTTGGGAATCAAATTATACGGGATTCTGACATAACGCTCCTCGGAACGCATCTCGCCGTTGGGCCCGTACATTTTTAACGTTATCAGTGATGCCCCATAATAAATGTCGATATTAAAATCATATTCGCCGGTCTGGTCGGTCGTTTGAAAATCAATCAGTTTCTGGTCCATATAAAGCTCGACCTCCCACCCCTGTCCCAAATACCCGGTTAAATTAATCGTTTGGAAATATTTCCTCTCGGTTTGCGGTTTATTAGTGACCATCGCGCCTTTCATACTGCGGCTTAACGGCCCCGGCGTGTTAATATAGCCCAGCTCCGCCTGAGAAAAATACTTGTTATCTTTATAATAATAATGCCAGCGATAAGTAGTTTGATTCGGATCGAAACCGGTGGCGGTATTCCCATTGGTGGAAACATTGAAATCCCCACCGAACAACATCGCCCCGATTCCCAAATCATAATAATGGCCGCCTCCGCCGATAGGACTCGCCGAGAACGCCCACTCTAACGCGCCGGCCGACAAAAAATCCTTATGTCTAGGAATAATCATAACATCTTTCAAGGCCGCCGATTTGGCCTGCAGTTTCTCGTGTTCCTGTTTTCTCAACAGTTTCTGGTAGGATGGGAAATCTTTGTTTAAGGGCAGAAAAACCCGCAATGCCGCAAAATTGAAATCCATCTTGAGCCCAAAGAGACGGTCGAATAAATCGATTCGCAAATACAGGTCGTTTTTCCCCATATAGAAATCGGAGCCGACCAGCGGCCATTTTTTGCCCCCGGAACGAACCTCAAATCGATTCAGGTCTATATTGAAGCGATGGTCGCGATTTATCACATAACCCGATAACTGTTTTTCTTCAAGATTATCATCAATAACTAATTCCAACATCTTAAACAATTCCACAACGGGTAGATAAATATTATTGCCGTCATATTGGGCGAAAATATCCTTGCGGATAAGCCGGGGCACTTCGAAACCAACAACGATTTCCTCAAATGAACGGGGAGCCCCCAAACAATCGGGTATCGCTATCGCCGATATTAACAAAGCAATTATCGATAAAATTGATTTGCAATTCGGATATTTCGTCGAACGCATCAGCCACCCGCCATTGAAGATACTCGATAAAATCAGCTATTCCACTTTCATCGCATACTCTATCTTATTCCCCGGAATCATCGCTTCCGGAGGAATATCGTTTCTGCCTTCATTGCTTATCGTCAATTCAACCCTGTATGGCACCCTGCCTTTTTCGGTATCGAGTTCTATTTTACGTTTCAGGCTGCGATAAACCGCCAAATCCACTTGATTTGAACTTATCTCTTTCTTGTCTATATCCAGAAGACGGCATTTCATTTTTCCGACATAGGATACATTTCCATTATTGGCCAGATCGACCATAACCAAAACCTTAGAATTCATCAGGCGAGCGGTCGCTTTAGTAAGCGCCAATTCCGATACTAACTTGCCGGTACGATACTTCAATCTGATTGCGGTCTGCATCACCATGTTGAGCCTGGTCGTAATTTTTTCGGCCTCGTTGGCCTGCGGCACCGTCAATTCCCCCTCCTGAGAACGCACCACGATTTGCGCCCAATATTCCCCATCAGGCAAATTAGGGGGAGGATTAGCCGCCAACCTAACTATTTGCGAACCATTTGGGGGGATAATCACTTTACGGGGAAACGCCTTCACCCAATTCATCGCCGACCTGGGGTCGGTTACGCCTGAATCCTGCAACACCAACGTAACGTTGCCAAGGCTATCTGATTGAGGTAGACCGAAACTTATGCCGACAAACACCTCTTTCGGCGTATTAGTGGGATTTTGAATAGTCATCCTTCCGGTGCGATTTTTATCCGATAAAAATACAATCGTCGGCGCCACCAGCACACCGGCCATGATTTCCCCGACTTGCGACAAGATAACAAATCCGATAATCGCCGAAATTAGGCGGCCGCTGTTGTATTTAATGGTTTTTCCGCCAATCTGAATTTTCATTTACTTCCCATCCTGTTATATTTTCAAAGTTAAAATCGCTATGAGCCATTGTAGCTTACGTTTAACACAATATCGCCCGAATAATTTCCGGCTTTTTGGTTACCGGATGGCACAACTTTTCCGCCAAGATATATTTTCGTATTGTTCCCGGGGCTGCCTATCACCGCTCCCGACGGCAATATATAAGGGTTTTGATTAATCCAACCGTCTCCAGCGGTCATTGATGAAGGCGTCGCCGTATTCGACGTATCCACGGCCGCGTCATTGACACGAAATACGACGCTAAGGCGGTCGCTACCATCGGCCAAAGATAAATATTCCGGTAAAATCAGCGAAAGATTTATGCCCGCGCCGCCTTCGCCGGTTATGACAAATATAGCGCAGGAATCATCGTTGTTCCAGCTAATGGCTTTGGGCACGCCCGTTAATACATCTCCAAACGACAACGATTGAGTAGCGGTAACTGTAATCGCGCTCTGAACGACCGCCGTCGCCTGTGCTGAGGCTACATCTTGCGAAATCGCCTGTTTGGGCGAGCTTATAATCAAAAAGAAAACGGCGACGATACCTATTCGCAGAGCGATTAATATCAATTTATGCATAATTAAGTCCCATCATAAGCCGCCGTAATAACAATATCACCGCTGTAGTTACCCGCCTTCTGGTTGATTGAAGGATTTACTGTGCCGCCGAGATACACGTCCGTGGCAACTGAGCCGACCACCGCTGCCGGAAGATTATACGGATTAACGTTCTGCCAACCATCGGTGGCGGCCATACCTGATGGATTGGCCGCTCCTGTCGTATCTATGGAAGCATCCGTGCCGCCGAACACAATGGGCAACCTGTCGCTTCCGTCCGACAAAGAAAGATATTCAGGCAATTGAAGATAAATCGTAATGCCGGCGCCGGCCTGTCCGGCAATTGAAAAGATTGCCGCCTCCGCATCATTGTTCTCGACCGATTTGGGAACGCCCTGAAAAATATCGCCAAAATCCAAAGGACTCAACGCCGTTACGGTTATATTTGCCAAAACTCGCGCTGTGGCCGAACCAACCGCGACATCCTGAGCCTCGCAAAATTCGAATCGTGAGACAATAACAAAAAATATTAACGCTGCCGCGATAGCGCGGATAAAACCGAACTTCATTTTCATAAATCTCAATCGGTTGATGTTTCGTTTTGAAACAGAGTCAACCCATTGAGCTATATCGTCAAACCGGCAATTTTATTAACAAGATGGAATTACGAATTTAATCTAAATCGGGCCGTATTACGCGTCGCGCCACCGATTCTAACTCCGGCATTTTTAATCACCTGACAAATTTTGATTCGCAAAATGCTTGCCAAGCCAACGCCAAAAACCTAAATTGAGTATCGTTGTCTTATAACAGAAGATAGAATTCGTTAAAATGAATAAAAACTAATTTAAAAAACAGGCCGAAAGCATGTCAACACCCAATACAACACATAAAAGACTTATCGAATGGGTCAACGGATGGCGCCAATTATGTCAACCAAACGGCGTTTACTGGTGCAATGGCTCCTCTCAAGAATATCAAAATATGTTGGATACCGCCGTAAAAGAAGGATTGGCGATTAAACTTAACGAGAAAAAACGTCCCAATTGTTACTTATTCCGCTCCGATCCCTCCGATGTGGCCCGCGTGGAAAACCGCACTTTTATCGCCAGCGAAAGACAAGAAGACGCGGGTCCCACCAATAACTGGATTGATCCGAAAGAGCTCAAAGCCACCATGACCGAACTCTATCGTGGTTGTATGCGTGGCCGAATGATGTATGTTATACCATTCTCGATGGGGCCGATTGGGTCACCGATAGCCAAAATAGGCGTCGAAATAACTGATTCCCCATATGTAGTGGCCAACATGCATATTATGACCAGAGTCGGAACCAAAGTGCTTGAAGCGCTTGGCGATGACGGCGAGTTCGTTCCCGCCATGCATTCGGTAGGCAAGCCGCTTGCGCCGGGCGAAAGCGATAACGGCCTTTGGCCCTGCGCTCCGCTTGATAAAAAATATATTTCTCATTTCCCCGAGACCCGCGAAATATGGTCGTATGGGTCAGGTTATGGTGGCAACGCCCTTCTTGGGAAAAAGTGCCTGGCTTTGCGAATCGCCTCAGTTCAAGCCCGCGATGAAGGTTGGCTGGCCGAACATATGCTCATTTTAAAACTGACCAACCCACAGGGTAAAGTCAAATATATTACCGGCGCGTTCCCCTCCGCCTGCGGCAAGACCAACCTAGCCATGCTTATTCCGACTATCCCCGGCTGGAAAGTTGAAACCATCGGCGATGATATCGCCTGGATGAAATTCGGTAAAGATGGTCGTCTTTACGCGATAAATCCTGAATACGGCTTTTTCGGCGTGGCGCCATATACTTCCATGGAATCCAATCCAAACGCCATGCGTTCCGTCGAGAAAGATACAATTTTCACCAATGTCGGCCTGACCGAGGACAAGGATATTTGGTGGGAAGGTATCGGTTATGCGGCGCCCGGAAAGTTAATCGATTGGAAAGGCAGAGAGTGGGATCCCAAAACCGCTACCGAACCCGCGGCCCATCCTAATAGCCGGTTTACCGCTAAAGCTTCCAATTGTCCGGCAATCGCCCCTGAATGGGAAAATCCGGCCGGCGTGCCGATAAGTGCCTTTTTGTTCGGTGGCCGTCGCCCAAGCACCGTACCATTGGTGCATCAGTCATTCAATTGGAATCATGGCGTGTTTATCGGCTCAATCGTCGGTTCAGAAGTTACCGCCGCCGCGCTCGATTTAAAAACCGGTACCGTGCGTCGCGACCCATTCGCCATGCTGCCTTTCTGCGGGTATCACATGGGCGATTATTTCGCGCATTGGATTAAGATTGGCAGGAAAACTAACCCTGAAAATCTACCCAAGATTTTCTATGTAAACTGGTTTCGTAAAAATGCCGAAGGCAAATGGCTTTGGCCCGGTTATGGCGAAAACTCCCGCGTGCTCAAATGGGTATTCGAACGCTGCGATGGTACTGGCAAAGCTGTCGAAACTCCGATTGGTTATATGCCTACAGTCGATGCTATAGACCGCTCCGGTATCGAAAATATAGTCAGTGATGCCGATATCAAAGAATTGCTCACAGTCGACAAACAGGGCTGGCTGAAAGAAATCGAATTGATTAAAGAGCATTACGCCAAATTCGGAAATCATCTGCCAGCGGAATTGTCGGCCGAGTTGGCTGAATTGGGAAAGCGGCTGAGCAAAATATAATCTTATCGGTCGAAATTCCGATATTTCCGAAGCAGTATTGGTTTCGGGCTTATTCATGCTTAAAGGCGACAAATGGCCATTGTCGCCTTTAACTTAAATGCCTGACATTCCGAAACACGAACAGAATACGGTTTTTTACTTATTTTATAATGTACTCCGAATAAACAAGGTCTATTTATCGGGAGCCATAGACTATAGATCCATATTGGCTGGTTCGAAATACTCTCTCGGCTGCTGACAGCAAGGGCATTTTGGGGGCGGTTCGGTACCTTCGTGAATATGCCCGCACACCGAGCATTTCCATTTAATTGGGTTGGGACGCTTAAACACGGTGCCGTTTTCTACCATCTCTAATAATCTCTGATAGCGGTCGCGATGATGCGTTTCTACCTTGGCAATCATCTTGAACAACGCAAATGCTTTCATGTTACCTTCAGCTTTGGCCTCCTCGGCAAACTGCGGATACATCGATGTCGCCTCATAGTTTTCACCCTCCATCGCGTCTTTGAGATTGGCGGCTGTATCGCCTATTCCACCCAGCAACATGAAATGGTCTCGGGCATGGCTTCTTTCGTTATCAGCGGTTTCTTCAAAAATTTTCGCGATATAATGATATCCCTCTTTCCGAGCCGCTTCCGCGTAGAAAAGATATTTATTGCGAGCCTGCGATTCCCCGGCAAAGGCCGCCTTGAGATTGTCTTCCGTTTTTCCCATTATTTCTCCTTAAATAAGGTTGGTTGAAGTGAATTCTATTCCACAATATATAGAGCGGTATTCCACAAAGATAATCGCTCGACCATACTCGATTAATGTTCCAAAATATATTGGAATATCAAGGGGGCGACAATCGTGGCATCCGATTCAATGATGAAACGGGGCGTATCAATACCAAGTTTGCCCCAAGTAATTTTTTCGTTCGGAACAGCCCCCGAATAAGAGCCGTAGGATGTCGTGCTATCCGAAATCTGACAGAAGTATCCCCAGAACTTGCAGGGTTTTTGCAAATCCTGCTGAATTAACGGCACTACGCAAATCGGGAAATCGCCGGCAATACCGCCGCCGATTTGGAAAAAGCCTATCGATTGGTCTTTAGAATTATCAAGATACCAATCGATAAGCATATTCATCTGTTCCAATCCGCTTTTTATGATATTGAACGATTTGATATTTCCCTTGATAACGTTGGAAACGAAAATATTCCCCATGGTGGAATCTTCCCAACCGGGCGTGAATATCGGCAGATTTTTTTCGCAGGCGGCCAGCACCCAGGAATCTTTGGGATCAATCTGATATGATCCCGCCAGGACCCCGCTCCGTAGTAGTTGATAAAAATATTCATAGGGGAAATACCGCTGACCATTTTCATCCGCTTTCGTCCATAACTTCAGTAGATGATGTTCTATTCGCCGAAGCGCCTCTTCTTCGGGAATACAAGTATCGGTAACGCGGTTTAGACCGGCATCGCGAAGCTCTTCCTCTTGTTTATCGGATAGGTTGCGATAATTCGGGACCCGTTTATAATGTTTGTTGGCAACCAAATTAAAAATATCCTCTTCGAGATTAGCGCCGGTAGAACAAATGCCATGCACTTTCCCCCGGCGGATAATTTCCGCCAGCGATATGCCCAGTTCCGCCGTCGACATGGCGCCCGCGAGCGTAATAAACATTTTGCCGCCTTTGTTCAAATGGGCCACCCAGGCGTCGGCGGCATCGACCACCACCGCTGCGTTAAAATGTTTGAAGTTTGCCTTTAAAAATTCTCGTATTTTCATAAATTCACCTCATTTTCTCGTATAAGCCAAGCTCTCCATTAACTATTCGATTTATCCCGG
>JAAYTW010000304.1 GCA_012517955.1 Candidatus Zixiibacteriota bacterium
CCCGGTTTGCGGGCCGGAATAAAAGCAACTTTCAGGCGATCGGCCAAGGCGCCGCAAAATATAAATCCGCGCGATTCAATGCCGACGATGGCATCGAGCTTTTTGTCTTTATACCTTTCATAAAGATGGTCAATCACATAACGAAACGCATCGGGATCTTTTACAAGCGTAGTAATGTCGCGGAAAATTATCCCCTTTTGCGGGAAATCCGGAATACTTCTGATTTTACTTTTAAGCTCTTCGGAGTTCATAGCCCTATCCTGAATTCTGTGAATTCACCTTTATAATTATCCCAAATTACTTCAACTTTATCGACTTTTCCGGCCGATGGACCGGTATTTATTTCCTTTAAAAAATCTTGAAGTACCCCTTTGGGGCCTTCCGCCACGAATTCCACTCGGTCATCAGGAAGGTTCCTTACCCAGCCGGTCAGGCCGAATCTATCGGCCTTTCGCTGAGTGAAATAGCGGAATCCCACCCCTTGTACGATTCCCGAAACCCAGCCGTGCAAACGAGCATATTCACCCATTTGTTTCACTCCAGTACCAGGTTAACGGCCTCCTTGGCGGAACCGGCTTTTATCACGCCGGGGATATCCCAGGTGCCGAGGCCGATTACTTTTTTGCCGGTATCGAGCGCCAGTGCTATTTCGGATAGCGTTCCGTAGGCTCCGGCAATCGCAATCAATGCTTGTGAGCTTTCCACGATTATCTTATTGCGAGCCGAACCCATACCGGTAGCCAGCGGGATTTTTACATAAGGGTTGGCCATCTTGATATCACTGGCTGGAAGCAATCCAACAGTCAGACCATCGTTTTCAGATGCTCCTTTGCAGACAGCTTCCATTACGCCGCCCAAGCCGCCGCAGACTATAATTATATCCTTTTGAGCAAGCAGTCGGCCGACTTCGAAGGCCAGATCCAGATATTTTTGTTCAACAAACGAGCCGCCGATTACGCCGATTATTTTCTGCATAGAAGAGATTTAATACAGAGCCGCTCAGATGTCAAGCGGAAGAAATCGTGGAAATATCGATAATATATTAGGAAACAATTTTAGGCTATTATAGCTTCTATCAGCGCCTGCCTGAATCCTTCCGGATTTTCGTGCATCATGGCATGGCCCGCTTTGGGTACGACATGCGTAGTGCAACCAAGCTGATGTAATTGTCCAAAGGGAATTTCATTTATATTTTGTTCACCCGTGATATAGGCTTTCGGAATATTAAGTTTCGCGAGCAAGTCACGCTGCGGCGGTTTGGTTCCTTCTAACAGGCCGACCGAGCTTCGATACAAAGCCGTCGGGTCCGATTGCGAAAAGGTGGCTAAATAAATCGAATCAGCTAAATTTTGATGGGCGCTTAGCCGCAAAGCCATCACGAATTTCTCGAATCCGGTTTCAACAAAATCGGTTTCACTCTGTGAGGCGATTACCTTACTGATGCTTCCCACCCCCGGATCGAGATTGGGTTCGGCCACAACCAGTTTCGATACCAAATCGGGCCTTTGTTGCGCCAAGGCCATCGCCACCGTCCCCCCCATACTGTGGCCGATTACCACAGCGCTCTTTAACCGTAAATGCCCCAATAAATTCGCGATTGTTTCCGCATGCTCGCAAAGGCTGTATCCGAAAACTTTCGGCCTGTCGCTGAACCCGAATCCGAGGAAATCAATCAACAAACATCTGTAAGCGGTGAAACGGCTATCCACAATGGTTTCGGAAAAATCGGCTATGGCGGAAGTGCCTAACCCATGAAGGAAAACAATGGGCCGGGCGTCAAGTTCGGTATCGATATAGCGAATAAACGCTTTTATATTTGTCAGCCAGAGCGATTTCATGTTGAATCATGATACAAATCGGGTTTTCGGGAATCAAGACAATAATTGGAGTCAAATAGCGCCGAAAGTAATCGTAGCGCCGTTCAGACAAGTAATTTTTAAGTATAATCAA
>JAAYTW010000035.1 GCA_012517955.1 Candidatus Zixiibacteriota bacterium
ATCGGCGTAATCAGGGTTACTTCCATCTCCGTATTGTCCCCCGGCATCACCATCTCAACGCCAGGCGGCATCTTGATCGTGCCCGTAACATCCGTCGTCCTAAAATAAAATTGCGGACGATAACCATCAAAAAACGGCGTGTGACGTCCCCCCTCCTCCTTCGATAATATATACACCTGACCCTTAAACCTCGTGTGCGGCGTGATACTCTTCGGCGCCGCTATCACCATCCCACGCTCTATCTCATCCTTGTCGATACCCCTTAACAATAACCCTATGTTATCCCCAGCCTGAGCATAGTCCAGCAACTTCCGAAACATCTCCACACCCGTCACCACCGTCTTCTTCGTCTCGCGTATCCCCACTCGCTCCATCTCGTCCCCAACCTTCACCATCCCACGCTCCACACGACCCGTCGCAACCGTCCCACGACCAGTTATCGAAAACACGTCCTCAACCGGCATCAAAAACGGCTTGTCCGTGTCCCGCTTCGGCTCCGGTATGTAATTGTCAACCGCATCCATCAACTCAATGATGCTCTTAAATGCCGGATCATCCAACGTCGCGCTGCTGTCAGCGCCTCGAGTCATCGCCTGCAACGCGCTCCCACGAATCACCGGTATCTCATCCCCAGGAAAACTATACTTCTTCAATAAGTCCCGAACTTCCAACTCCACCAAATCCAGCAACTCCGGATCATCAACCATGTCAACCTTATTCAAATACACTATTATATACGGCACCCCCACCTGACGCGCCAACAATATGTGCTCCCGCGTCTGCGGCATCGGCCCATCCGACGCGCTCACCACCAATATCGCCCCATCCATCTGCGCCGCCCCAGTTATCATGTTCTTGATATAATCCGCATGACCAGGACAATCAACATGCGCATAATGCCGCTTGTCCGTCTCATACTCAACATGCGCCGTCGCTATCGTTATCCCACGCTCCTTCTCTTCCGGCGCATTGTCTATCGAATCAAACGTCCTCACCTTCGCGTGCCCCTTACGTGCCAATACCATCGTTATCGCCGCCGTCAACGTCGTCTTACCATGATCCACGTGACCTATCGTTCCCACATTCACGTGCGGCTTCGACCGATCAAATCTCTCCTTGGCCATCCTAAATCTCCTCTTTATTAATCATAATTTTTATTTCCTAATTTGAGATTAACCCTGGTAAACTAAACCTTTAGATTTATGAACGATTTTTTCGCTATCCTGCTCAGACATTTTCGCGTAATGTGAGAATTGCATCGAATAAACACCTCTACCCTGCGACAGCGATCTCAATTTCGTGGCATAACCGAACATTTCGGATAGCGGTAATTGCGCCGCCACCACCTTGGCATCGGGCCTATCGGCTATTCCTTCGATTTTGCCGCGCCGGCTTTTCAAATCCCCGATAATATCTCCAAGATATTCTTCCGGCACCACTACTTCGACATCCATTACCGGTTCCAGTAAAACCGGTCCGGCTTTAACGGCGCCCTCCTGAAAAGCCATGGAACCGGCGATTTTAAACGCCAGCTCCGATGAATCCACCTCATGGTACGAACCATCCAGCAAGGAAGCCTTAATATCGACTACAGGGAAACCGGCGATTATTCCTCCTTCCAGCGCTTCTCTAATCCCTTTTTCCACGGCTGGAATATACTCTTTCGGAACGCGTCCACCAACAACTTCATTTTTAAATATGAAACCAGTGCCCGGTTCGGCCGGTTCAATCCTAATTTTTACATGCCCGTACTGCCCCTTGCCGCCGGTTTGCCTTATAAAACGACCCTCGCTTTCGACCGCGCGGCTAATCGTTTCTTTATAGGCGACTTGGGGCTTCCCGATATTGGCGGAGACCTTGAACTCCCGCATCATTCTATCCACTAGTATTTCAAGATGAAGTTCCCCCATTCCCGATATGACGGTTTGGTCGGTTTCATCATCGTGCTTGACTTGGAATGTCGGATCTTCCTCGGCTAAACGGGCTAACGCGTCAGCCAATTTTTCCTGGTCAGCCTTTGTTTTCGGTTCGATGGCAATAAAGATAACCGGCTGAGGAAAAACCATCTGCTCGAGAATAATCGGATGATCTTTATCGCAGATTGTATGCCCCGTTCCCGTGTTCTTAAATCCGATACCGGCCACGATATCGCCGGCGGAAGCTTCCTTAATATCATTTTTCTTATTCGAGTGCATCAACAACAGCCTGGAAATTCTCTCGTTGCGTTGGCTTATTGGATTGTATACCGACGAACCAGCCTGCACCGATCCGGAATATACCCTGAAATAAGTCAATTTGCCCACATAGGGGTCGGTAATTATCTTGAAAACAAGCGCCGAAAACGGTTCATCGACGGACGGTTTCCTCGTTACCTTTTGATCGGTGTTGGGATTAATTCCCGATACCGGCGGTAAATCCAATGGCGAAGGAAGATAATCCACGACGGCATCAAGAAGCTTCTGGACCCCCTTGTTTCTGAAAGAAGAACCGCAGATAACCGGAAAAATCTTCATATCCAGCGTCGCCTTACGAATGGCTGTCTTGATATCCGCTTCGGCGATTGGCTCGTTATTCACGAATTTCCCCATCAGAGCATCATCATATTCCGATAGGTTTTCGATAAGTTTTTCACGATACTTAATGGCCTGGGGCAACAATGACTTGGGGATTTCCTCATCATAATATTTCGCGCCTAAAGAATCTTCATCGAAAGTGCGCGCCCGCATCGTTATCAAATCGATATCGCCGGTGAACAGGTCGCCGTGCCCGAGCGGGATTTGGATCGGTATCGCGTTGGCGCCTAATCGCTTGCGAATCATATCCACGACATTGAAAAAATCCGCTCCGGTTCTATCCATCTTGTTGACAAAAGCGATTCGCGGCACATAGTATTTGTCGGCTTGACGCCAGACGGTTTCCGATTGAGGTTCAACACCGCCCACGGCGCAGAACAATGCAATCGCGCCGTCAAGAACCCGCAATGACCGCTCAACTTCGACTGTAAAATCGACATGACCGGGCGTATCGATTATATTTATCCGGTGGTCGTTCCAGTAAACAGTAGTGGCGGCGGAGGTTATCGTTATGCCTCTTTCTTTTTCAAGGTCCATCCAATCCATGGTGGCCGCGCCATCATCAACTTCGCCAATACGATGAGTACGGCCGGCATAATAGAGAATCCGCTCGGTAGTAGTGGTCTTACCGGCGTCTATATGCGCCATTATCCCGATATTTCTTGTTTTTGACAAATCGTTCGGCATAATAAAACCGTTGCCCTGGTATCGGCATATTTTAATCCGGCCGCAACTCATCCCTACGGATTATGAGTCCGGATTCTTTGCTCGAAATATAAAAGGAATCAACCTAAAAGCGTGATTGCCCGCTTACCAACGGAAATGAGCGAAGGCTTTATTCGCCTCAGCCATTTTGTGGGTGTCTTCTTTCTTTTTGATAGCGGCACCCTCGTTTTTTGAGGCGGCGACAATTTCCATGGCTAATTTTTGCGCCATGCCCTTTTCAGGTCGCGCTTCGGCATAGCTTATCAACCATCTGATAGCCAGAGCCGTTCGTCTGTCCGGTCGGACCTCGACAGGGACCTGGTAGTTTGCGCCGCCAACTCGGCGGGACTTAACCTCCAACAAAGGTTTAACGTTATTCAATGCCTTGTGGAACACGTCCAGGCCTGCTTGATTTGTCTTTTCCTGGACGATATCAAGAGCATTATAAAATATTGCTTCGGCCGTCTGCTTCTTCCCTCGTTCCATCAAAGAATTAACAAACTGCGTTACTAAGGGAAGATTATAGCGCGGATCAGGCTGCCGTTCTCTTTTTTGCGGTACATTTCTTCTTGGCAATTCTAACCTCGGTACTGATTATTTTTTCGGCCTTTTCGCACCATATTTGGAGCGGCTCTTTTTACGATCGGCGACACCGGCGGTATCCAGAGTCCCTCTAATGATATGATATCGGACGCCCGGTAAATCTTTTACGCGGCCGCCGCGAATCAACACGATTGAGTGTTCCTGGAGGTTGTGCCCTTCGCCCGGTATGTACGCGGTTACCTCGATACCATTAGTCAACCGCACTCTGGCGACTTTGCGCAAGGCCGAGTTAGGTTTCTTTGGCGTCGATGTATAAACCCTGGTGCACACACCACGTTTTTGGGGCGACCCCTTAAGCGCCGGCGTTTTTGGTTTTTCGACTAATGCTTTCCTCGGTATCCTGACCAACTGATTTACTGTTGGCAACTAAACCTCCATTTTCCTAAATAGACTTACAATATAAAATTACCATTTTTTATGTCAAGCTTTTTTTCAACCCAGCGTTTCTATTTCCTTTTTGGCTGATTCTTCGACTTCTTCGCCCTCTATCTCAATCCGCCTGTACTTATCCAACCCCGTGCCCGCCGGTATCAGATGTCCGATAATGACGTTTTCTTTCAGCCCAAGCAAGTTGTCCTGCTTGCCGTTGATAGCGGCTTCCGTCAACACCCTGGTGGTTTCCTGGAAAGAGGCCGCCGAAATAAAACTTTCGGTGGACAGGGAGGCTTTAGTAATCCCCATCAGCAATGGGGTAAAACTGGCTGGTTCTTCTCCTTGTGACATCACCCTGCGGTTCTCATCATTTAACCGAATTTTATCAACCTCTTCCCCCTCAAGGAAATTGGTATCGCCGGCGTCCTCGACCTTTACCTTTTGCAGCATCTGGCGCACAATAACCTCGATATGCTTATCGTTGATTTTAACGCCTTGCAAACGATAAACTTCTTGAATTTTGTTCACCAGATATTCCTGCACATCGTTCGGCCCCTTTATTCTTAAGATATCGTGCGGATCAATCGGGCCTTCACAAAGCCTTTCGCCTGCTTTGACCTTATCGCCGTCGTGAACCCGCATATGCTTGCCGTGGGGAACAAGATACTCTTTTATTTCGTCGTTTTCACCATGAACCAATATCTGCTGATTGCCCCTGACTATCTTGCCGTATTCGATAATCCCGTCAATCTCCGTAACCACGGCGGGGTCTTTCGGATGGCGAGCTTCGAACAACTCCGCAACCCGAGGCAAACCGCCGGTGATATCTTTGGTCTTGTAGATTTCGCGCGGTATTTTTACCAACGGGTCACCCGATTTAACCTTATCGCCATCTTTCACTATTAGGTTGGCCCCAATCGGAATCGGGTAACTGCCGACCCTGTTGCCCGAATCATTCAGAATCACTATTTGCGGACGCAAGCTTTTATCGCGCTGGTCGACAATGACACGCGCCGATAAGCCGGTGGTCTCATCGAGCTCTTCGCGGAAGGTGACATTTTCGATTATATCGATAAATTCGACGGTACCGTTTTTATCGCTTAGAATCAAATTGGTATGGGGATCCCATTCGAACAAAACGGTTTCCTTGCTCACCGCTTGGCCGTCCTGAATTTTCAAATTGGCGCCGTAAGGAATTTTAAATCTCTGGCGCGTGCGCTTCTGGTCGTCAATAATCTTCACTTCACCGTCGCGAGAAAGCACAACATTATTGCCCTCGCCGTTAACGACAGCCTTGACGCCCGTCATCACTGCATAACCTTCGGCCTTAGCCTCTATCTTCGATTGCTCCGCAATAACCGCGGCGGTGCCTCCGATATGGAATGTGCGAAGGGTTAATTGGGTACCCGGTTCGCCGATTGACTGAGCCGCAATCACGCCCACCGCTTCGCCGATTTCCACAATCCTGGTTGAGGCCAGGTTGGATCCATAGCACTTGGCACAAACACCCCGGCGAGATTCGCATGTTAAAACCGACCTTATCAATACGCTTTCGATACCCGCGTCTTCGATTTCCCGGGCAATCTCCTCGGTAATCATGGAACCCGATTCAGCCAAAACCTGGTCCGTTATCGGATGAATTATATCTTCCAGCGCCACGCGTCCCAAAATACGGTCGGCCAGCGATTCGATAACTTCTTCGCCTTCTTTTAAAGCAGAAACATTCAGCCCCAGAATCGTACCACAGTCTTCTTCCGTGATAATAACATCCTGAGCCACGTCAACCAATCGACGCGTCAAGTAACCGGCATCAGCGGTTTTTAAGGCGGTATCGGCCAACCCTTTTCGGGCTCCGTGCGTGGAGATAAAGTATTCTTGCACCGTCAACCCATCGCGGAAATTTGAGATAATCGGCGTTTCAATAATTTCGCCGATTTGACCGGTAATCTTTTTCTGCGGCTTCGCCATCAAACCACGCATACCGGCCAACTGGCGCACCTGGTCTTTTGAACCTCTCGCGCCCGATGTCGCCATCATGTAAACCGGATTAAATCCACCATCTATTTTTTTGAAATTCTCGAACATGGCCTCGGTGACTTCGTTATTGGTACGAGTCCAAGTATCGATGATTTTATTGTAGCGTTCGCCGGATGTAATCGCGCCTTTGCGATGGTCTGCATTTATTTTTTCAACTTCCTTGAAAGCTTTTTTAATAAGGTTTTCTTTTTCTTTTGGAACAACCAAATCATCGATGCCGACAGTGATACCGCCCAAGGTGGCATACTCAAATCCGAGTTGTTTCAAATTATCAAGCAACCGCCCCGTCATTGTCGTGCCCAGAATCGAATAGGCTTTCGCAATCCATTTTTCGAGATTGGACTTGGTGGCCACATCGTTGATAAATCCGATATCTTTATGCTTGGGAATGACCTCGTTAAAAATCACTCGCCCGCAAGTGGTTTCTATCCAACCCTGGTCTTCAATTCGGACTTTAATTAAAGCATGCAAATCTATTTCGCCCATCGAATAGGCATAAATCGCCTGATCGGTCGTTCCAAACGTCATCCCCTCACCCTTGGCGCCTTTTTTGGCGTTCGTAAGATAATAGCATCCAATAACTATATCTTGAGAGGGTATTGCTATCGGCTTTCCAGATGATGGCTGTAACAGATTGTTGGCAGATAGCATCAACACTTGAGCCTCAAGTTGAGCTTCAAACGAAAGCGGCACGTGCACCGCCATCTGGTCGCCATCGAAATCAGCGTTAAACGCCGCGCATACCAAAGGATGTAAGCGGATTGCTTTGCCCTCTACCAAAACCGGATAAAAAGCCTGAATGCCCAGCCGATGCAGAGTCGGAGCGCGGTTCAATAAAATCGGATGATCCTTGATTATTTCCTCGAGAATATCCCAGACTTCCGGACGTTCTCTCTCGACCAGCCGTTTGGCCGATTTCACCGTTTGAACATATCCCTTCTCTTCAAGTTTATGGATAATAAACGGCTTAAATAACTCCAGAGCCATACTTTTAGGAAGGCCGCACTGATGTATTTTCAACTCCGGGCCGACCACGATAACCGAACGGCCCGAATAATCGACTCTTTTGCCGAGCAAATTCTGACGGAATCTTCCTTGTTTTCCCTTTAATAAATCAGAAAGCGACTTCAGAGGGCGTTTGGAATCTCCCCTAACCGAACGACTTCTGCGTCCGTTGTCAAATAACGCGTCAACCGCTTCTTGAAGCATACGCTTTTCATTACGCAGGATGACTTCTGGGGCCTTGATTTCAATCAGCTTCTTGAGACGATTATTACGGTTAATGACGCGCCGGTACAAATCGTTTAAATCCGATGTCGCGAAACGGCCGCCTTCGAGAGGCACTAATGGACGCAAATCGGGCGGAATGACGGGAATAATGTTGAGAACCATCCATTCGGGTTTGTTGCCCGATTGACGGAAAGCCTCGATAACCTTGAGCCGCTTGAGCACATCGCGTTTGCGTTGGGCCGATGTTTCGACCTTGACTTGCGCCCGCAATGAAACCGCCAGTTCCTCTATATCCAATCCGCGAAGAAGTTCACGGATAGCTTCGGCGCCCATCATAGCGACGAATTGTTTGCCCGATTCTTCAAGCTCGATATATTCCTCTTCCGAAATTATCTCTTTATACTTCTTCGATGTGTTTCCGGGGTCAATCATGACATAAGATTGATAATATATAACCCGCTCAAGCTCCCGGACCGATAAATCGAGAAGATAACCTACTCTTGATGGCAATGAATGTGTGTACCAGATATGCGTAACGGGCACCGCCAACTCGATATGACCCATGCGTTCGCGCCGCACTTTTGATTGTGTCACTTCGACACCGCAACGATCGCAGACGATTCCGCGAAAACGTATACGTTTGTATTTGCCGCAATTGCATTCCCAATCTTTAACCGGCCCGAAAATGCGTTCACAAAACAGCCCATCGCGTTCCGGTTTGAAAGACCTGTAATTGATTGTTTCGGGTTTGGTGACCTCGCCGTATGACCATTCTCTAATCGACTCCGGCGCCGCCAGTTTTACCCGCATCGCGGCAAATTCCGATGCTTTCTTTTGATTTTTGGCAAAAGGATCGACCACTTAAAGTCTCCTTCGCGATAAATTAAAGGTATCCCCCAACATAAACTATTTCTCTATAAGTTCAACATCAAGGCCAAGGGCTTGAAGCTCCTTAACCAACACATTGAACGATTCCGGAACACCCGGCTCCGGCGGATTTTCGCCTTTGACAATGGCCTCATAGATACGCGACCTACCCGAAACGTCGTCCGATTTAACAGTCAACATCTCTTGCAAAGTGTATGCCGCGCCATAAGCCTCCAAAGCCCATACTTCCATTTCACCGAATCGCTGGCCACCAAACTGAGCCTTCCCGCCCAGCGGTTGCTGTGTCACCAATGAATACGGCCCAATCGAACGGGCATGGATTTTATCATCGACCAAATGCGACAGCTTCATCATATATATCTGGCCGACCGTGATTTCCTTATCGAAAGGTTCGCCGGTCAAACCATCATAGACGATGGATTTGCCGTCTTCGGGCAAGCCCGCCTTTTTCAGGTATTCTTTGACCTCTTCAATAGTGGCCCCATCAAAAACCGGCGTGGCCACCTTGATACCGAGTTTTTCGGCAGCCCATCCAAGATGAGTTTCGAGCAACTGCCCTACATTCATTCTTGACGGCACGCCGAGAGGATTAAGAAGTATATCTAATGGTGTACCATCAGGCAAATACGGCATATCTTCAACAGGCACAATCTTGGCTATAACGCCCTTATTACCGTGGCGTCCCGCCATCTTATCACCCACTGATAAATGCCGTTTGGTGGCGATTTTAACTTTTACAAGCTGAACAACGCCCGGCGGAAGCTCGGTGCCTCGTTGCACCTTATCAATTTCAATATCCATCTGCGTTTGTTTCTTCTGTATCATCAGATTGGCCTGAGCGCAGAGCTTGCTGGCTTTCTTGTTTAGTTTCTCATCGGCCACAAATCCATTATCACTGATAAAACCGGGGGCGATACAATTATCGAATGTATCCTCCTTGATTTTGGTGCCGGCCTTAATCAATACCTCGCCCTTATCATCTTTGATGGTACGAGCGGTTTGCCCCGAAAGTAATCTGCCGAGTTTTTTATTGCGAAGCTCGATTATATAATCGATTTGTTTCGCGAAGTTCTTCTTTATTTTCGATATTTCGGACCGCTCCTGTTTCTTGGCTTCCTCGGAACGGCTTTTTCGCGAAAACAACTTGGCGTCGATAGCAATCCCTTTCATTCCGGGCGGCGCCTTAAGCGAAGCGTCCCGCACATCGCCGGCTTTCTCGCCGAATATGGCCCGCAATAGTCTTTCTTCCGGCGATAGCTCGGTTTCGCCTTTCGGGGTTACCTTACCCACAAGAACATCTCCAGCTTCGACTTCGGCGCCCACCCTTATGATGCCGCGCTCGTCAAGATTAGCCAAAGCTTCTTCAGAGACATTTGGAATTTCGCGGGTGATTTCTTCCGCGCCACGTTTAGTGTCACGTACCTGAAGCTCAAACTCTTCTATATGAATAGAACTGAATACGTCTTCAGTGATTAGGCGTTCCGAAACGATTATGGCGTCCTCGAAATTATAGCCGCGCCAGGGCATAAAACCAACCAACACGTTTCGACCCAACGCCATCTCGCCCTTATCAGTGGCCGGACCATCCGCAATCGGCTGACCGGCGCTGATTTTCTGACCGATTTTAACTATTGGACGATAGCTTATACAGGTATCTTGATTGGAACGAGCGAATTTCTGCAATGGATATTCATCGAATTCCATCATTTCAAGCGAATCTTCCTCGTCTCTCGTCGATGGCCTGATTATCACCTGATTGGCATCGACATACTCAACAACGCCGCCGCGCCGCGCTGTGATAACCGCAAATGAATCAATAGCCGCCCTGTCTTCTATACCCGTACCGACAATCGGCGATTCGGTAACCAGTAACGGCACCGCTTGCCGTTGCATATTTGATCCCATCAGAGCGCGGTTAGCATCATCATGTTCAAGGAAAGGAATCAAAGCGGCGGCAATCGATACCAACTGCATCGGGGCCACATCCATGTAATGGATTTCTTCCGGCGGCACGGGCAAAATATCGCCGCGATTTCGAGCGTTGATGATTTTATTCACGAATCTGCCGTGACTATCAATCGGTTCATTCGCTTGAGCGATTATATGGCGATCCTCGATATCGGCGGTCAGATATTCAATTTGGTTCGTAACCTTGCCGTTAATTACTTTCCGATAAGGCGTCTCCAAAAATCCGAATTTATTGATTCTGGCATAACAGGCCAAAGAGGTAATCAAACCAATGTTGGGACCTTCTGGAGTCTCAATCGGACACATGCGGCCATAATGGGTGTGATGAACGTCGCGGACTTTAAATCCGGCGCGTTCACGAGTCAAACCTCCCGGCCCCAACGCCGAAAGGCGGCGTTTATGCGTTATCTCCGCCAACGGGTTGGTCTGATCCATGAATTGAGACAACTGAGATGAGCCGAAGAAAGTCTCTATAACTGACGATACCGTTCTGGCATTGACCAATTCTTGCGGAGTCGGCGGTTCGGCGTCGCGCAGGCTCATTCTTTCTTTAATTGTTCTGGCCATACGCATCA